>JAFRIU010000030.1 GCA_017432645.1 Bacilli bacterium | reverse complement strand
ACATGATACGTTCTTGGAAACATATTGAACGGTTTTAATTCTTCTACAGAATAAACATCACTTAAGTCTTGTATATCTCTTGCCAAAGTAACCGGATCACAAGAAACATAAATAATCTTGGAAGCAGAAATTTGATGCAAATATTCTTTTGTCTTAGAATCCAATCCAGCACGTGGAGGATCCACAATAATACAATCAATACCCTGAAAAGATGAAATACAATTCTCCACTTTGTCACAAATAAACTCTATATTTTGTACATGATTTATCTCTTTATTTTTTAATGCATCAGAAATATTAGAATCATTAGAATCAATTCCTATTACCTTCCCTACATAACCACTTATAAAAATACCAATCGTACCTGTACCACAATATAAATCAAGTACCGTTTGATATTTCTTCTTCTGGATATGAGATACTACTTCTTCATATAATTTCTCTGTTAAAGTCCGATTAACTTGAAAAAAAGAATGAACTCCCTCATAGAATTTTTTTGTGCCTATTTTTGTAAGAAGTTTATCCTCCTTTGTATAACACTTTCCATTAACGATTACTACTTGATTCTGTCCAATAATAGAATCCAAATTATCTACCTTTCCAGAAATAGATATCATTCTATTTTCACTATCGTTTGAAGTTTTAATAATTGCTTCTTGAATATCACAATTATGAAAAAATGGAATACACTCATTTATTTTCTGATCTACCAATAGACACTGATCAATAGAAACAATCTGATTACTCTTTTCTTGATAAAGTCCCAATCCATTTTCATCACCATGAAGTACAATTTTATTTCGATAATGATTTCTTTCATGAAAAATAATTGGCTCTATCTTGCAAACATCAACAGAAGTATATTTTTGAATGATTTCTCTTATTTTCTTCTCTTTCCACTCATTTTCTTGTTCATAAGTCATATGTCCTAGAGAACAGCCACCACAAATATTAGAATAAGGACATTCATCCGCAATACGAAAAGAAGATTTTTCAATATAGCTATCTACCTTAGCTTCTAAATACTTTGGTTTCCTCTTTACAACAGAAACATCGACGATTTCACCAGGAAGCGCATTTTCTACAAAGCAAATCTTATCTTCCAAATAAGTAATCCCTCTACCAAAATGATCCAATTTTTCAATTTTTACTTCCATACTATCCCTCATAAGTATTATAACAAATTTATACATAGAAAAAAATGCTTTATCCATACTAATAATGGTGAAAAAGATGACAAAAGAAGAAAAAGTAAAAAAAATACTAGCTCCATCAAAAGACTATATTATGAATAGTATTCTAATTCATCAATGTAAAATTTACGTTCTTTATAATGAAATATTAACCAATCAAGATAATATCTATAAAATAATAAATTTTTCTCTGCCTAGTCTTTCTAAAAAACAACTCAAAAATCTAGAACAGCATCTACTTATTCCTAATATAAAAACCATAAAAGATGAAGAAATCATTTTCTATTTAAACAGAGGATTTTTAATCCTAATTTATGAAAAAAACTATGCAATAGAAGTCATTTCTAACCTTTCTAGAGGAATTCCAACCATTTCTTCTGAATTATCACTTAGCGGCCCTAAAGATAGTTTTACAGAGATATGGAATACTAATTTAGGGCTTATTAGAAGAAGAATCCAAAGTAGTGAGTTAAAATGCCAAGAAAAGATAATCGGACGATATACAAAAACAAAAATAGGAATTCTATATATAGAAGGAATAGTTAAAAAAAGTTTAATAGAACACATCCAAAAAAACTTAATGAAAATTGATATAGATGGAATAATAGACTCCAGTTATTTAAAACACTCCCTAGAAAAGAAAACTCAACTATTTCCAACCATCGTCATGACAGAAAGACCAGATAAATGTTCCATGGCCTTACTAGAAGGAAAAGCAGTAATTCTAGTAGACAACTCCCCCTATGCACTAATCTTACCTAATTTTTTCTTAGATTGTTTTCATACCGTAGATGATTACTATCAAAAAGCCATCCACACCAGTTTTATTCGTATAATACGTTTATTAGCCTTTTTTATCGCTATTTTTACCCCAGCTATCTATTTATCTATCACCACAAGAAATTACAGTCTAGTCCCTCTAAATTTGCTACTAATGCTAAAAGCCGGAAGATCCTTTGTACCCTTCCCTGCCTACCTAGAAGCATTCTTCATGATAATTTGTTTTGAAATCCTAAAAGAATCTGATTTAAGAATGTCATCAACCAGTGGTTCCGCTATTTCCATATTAGGTGGACTCATTCTAGGAGATGCTGCTGTGGCTGCAGGAATTGTCTCTCCAATCATGATTATCATAATCGCAATCTCATCCATTGCCGGTCTTATCTTCTCTTCTATAGAATTAGAAAACACTCTTCGTGCTTATAAAATATTTTCACTAATTCTTGCTACTCTTTTTGGAATACTAGGAGTGATATATAGTTTCTTTTTCATGATCTACCAACTACTAGAAACAGAAATATTTGGATATCCGTATATATCATTTAAAAAAAGAGATAGAACAGATAACATTTTAAAAATAAATTCAAAAATAAAAAGAAGAAACCCCATTCTAACCAACAATACCATTCGAGGGAAATACCAATGAAGAAAAAAATAATAGTTCTTCTTTCATTTATTCTTCTCTATATAATTCCAAAACCAGAATACAAAGAATTAAATAACCTAGCTATCATAAAAGAAATCCAAGTAAAATGTATAAAAGATGGATACCAAATTGAACTACAAGAAATCCTTCCCAAAAAAGAAAACAGTAATATTATTTTTCAATATAAAAGTTATAGAATCAAACAAAAAGAAATAAAAAACATTAAAACATCTTTAGAGAAAAAGTATCAAAAAAAGTTCTACTACAATGGAATTCAAAAAATATCTACTAATTGTGAAGACGAAATAGATCTTCTATTATTCTTTAAAAAAAATAAAATATCAAAATAAGATATTTTATTTTTTATGATGAGAAAATGATTGTTTAAAAAAACTTTTCCATTCCTCTTGTGTAGACTTTTCCAAAGCTTTAAGATAAATCCAAATAAGCTCTTTGATCGCCTTCTTAGAATCAGGAGTTAATTCTTTAGATTTTTGAATAAATTGAAATACTTTAGAAGTATCCTTTTGTAATTCTAAAATACTTTGAATATTAGCATCTTTTAAAATTTGATCCAAGTTTTCAATAATATTTTTCTTCTCTTCCAAACTTGTTTTCTTTAACCAGTTAGTAACACTCGCATCTAATTCCTTAGAAAAAAAACTTAGTTTTGCCGTTCGAAAAGAATCTCCTTCCACATTCCAATGAATAATACTATGAGCCATAATACTTTTTGTATTAGCAGAAACTACATAGTCATTAGAATGATTTAATAAAACCCCAACAACAGAGTACTCTGGCATCAAATGAATATACTTCTTTTGTATCCTCTGATACCGATGAGAAAAAAACTCTTCTTCTAATAATCCTGGTCCATCTCCATTATAAATAAAATCAATTTTTAATCGTGCAAAAAAATTACCATACATAGCCGCAACCAAAGCCAAGTTTCCACCCTTAGAATGGCCACCTAAGATGAGTCTTTTGCGGCTAAAAGTATAATGCTTATTAAGATATTGAATTGCCATCTTATGTGAAGCTGTTGGAAAGCGATAACTCAATAAGAAATTCTCAATCCATCCACTAAATAAAGAATCCGTTCCTT
>JAFRIU010000029.1 GCA_017432645.1 Bacilli bacterium | reverse complement strand
TTTTTTCTTTCTCTATGTCCTTTTCTTTCTCTTTCTCTTTCTCTTCTTCCACAATAACAGTAGGACACAAGTCTCTAACTTCTACTTTTCCCTGATAAACAATGTCCTTATAAGTAATATAATAAGTATAATCTCCTTGTGTAGAAGTATCTACTTTGGAAGTATCCAACTTCATATTACTATATACTTCAGGTAATATTTCTTCATTTACAAAAACTTTTGGATCATCAGAAATAGAATCTTTTGTATTTAGAGAAATTGTTTTCAAAGTAAATGTAACATTAGGGAGTTCTTTCTCCTTTACTTTAATGGTACCATCGTAGGTTTTCTTTTGATAAGTAATATGGAAAACATAGTCTCCTGCTTGATGAATATTAACTAAAGAAGTATCTAATTTTAGGGAATGAATGGCATCATCACTTAAATTTTCTACATCTAATAAATAATCTCTTACATCAATACTAATAGGGGTATCGATTTCTATTTCTATTTCTTTTAATTTAATTTCATTTGTTTTGGCTTGAATATCACTAATTCTTCTAAGATCAGTATGAATAGAATAATCTGTTTGAATAACAGATTTCACTTGAGTATTCATAAAGATCCCACTAAGAATCAAAAAAACACTCCAAATAGCCAAAAACATCGAAAAATATCGTCTTTCTTTGATATTGAACTGCTTCATGAGGTATACTCCTTATCTTAAATCATTATAAACGATATTTCATAGATATACAAGTAAGAATTTATTTTTATAAAAAATACCCGTTCCCAAGAACGGATATTTTACTTTATTTTTTCATATAAATATTCCATAGGCCTTTGACTTTTATGAAATTCATAGCTTTCGTTCATAAGTACTTCTAAATATTCTTTCCCATCAATTTCTGTTTTTCTTAGTGGAAGAGGTATTTCTTGCCCTTGATAGGTAAAAATAAGATCACTCTGATTCCACTCCATATCCTGAAAATTAGTAGAGCCATCCCTATGTAATTCTAAGATAGCAAAGCGAGTATCTAGCATACTCTTTTGTTTTTCTTTTTGAAACATGTGCTTAATATCTGGTAGAATTTCACGAATTTGATAAGTTCCAACAAGAGAAGGATCTAAAGTAGTATCCTTATGAAAATGTTCTAAATGATGAATATAATCCTCATTCTCTTCCTTTAAATCAAAGGCTTCTACATACATTTCTATTTCTTCATTTTGAAAAATTGCAGTGAAGAATCCTCGAATTTGAATCTGATTTTCATGAGCATACTGAACCATGTCTTGATAAAGAGAGGAAACTTCATGAGTAGTACCATGACCAACAAGCATCTTTGGAGCTTTTGAAAATCCTAAGAAAATAAGATCTCCATCTGGAACAATTCTTTTTTTCTCTGCAACGGTATAACCTACGAAAGTATCGATATCTTCCTCTACATAGCCAACTTCCAAATTACTGACCGTTCTATAGATAGGAGTATAACCAAGTTTGATAATTTCTTTCTTTACTTTTTCCACTTCTGTAAAAAAGTTCTCCTTCTTTTTCAAGGTTACTCTTTTCGCAACAATAGCACTTTCCTGATAAGGTCTAAATTCTATTCTTTTAGGTTTCTCAATCATATGATTAATTTGTTGAAGTTGTCTTTCCTTTTCTTGAATTTCAGAAATCAATTGATTTCTTTTATTTGCTAAATAATCATCAGGATGAGAGGATTCTCTCATCTTTTTAATTTCTTCTAAAGAAAATCCTAAATCTTTATAATAACTAATTCTTTGAAAATCTTTCATTTGTTGATCACTATAGTATCGATATCCTGTATAAGAATCTGTAACGGCAGGTTTAAATAAACCAATCTCATCATAATACCTTAGAGTTTTAATCGTTACATTTTGTAAGATAGAAAATTCTCCAATTCTATACATATAGTTTTCTCCTTTCCACTTTAATATATCACTACCCTTAAGAGGAGAGTCAATCCTTTTTATAAATACTGAAATAAACAATAAATATGCAATAAAATACAACAAGGGATTCCTATAAGGAACCTTCTTTTCTTAGTTTTATGATGAAAGAAAAACATCCCAATATAAGAACCAACACTTCCACCGATAAGAGCAACAGAAAGTAGGGTGTTCTCAGAGATTCGATATTGATCCTTAATAGAAAAGTATTTATCTAATCCCATTAAGACAAAACCAAGTATATTTACGCCAAGAACATAATACCAAAAACTATTCATGACTCTTCACTCCTTGATAAGTATCTCTTTTTTTCATTTCTTTATCAATATCATTTAAAACACAAAACTTGCGAATCAACCATGTAGGTTCAATTAATTCTTCTACCATGGGATCTCCTGTAATTCTATGGATAACAATTTCTTCACGTAAATGTTCTAACTGTTGAATTACAATATCAATGTAGTCTTCTTTAGTTAAAATAGGAAAAGGCTTTTTTTGATAAAGAAGAGCTAAAGGAGTATCTTTTAAGACACTCAACATATGAATCTTTATTCCTTGAATATCAAGAGTATTTAGATACTTAGCAGTCTCAATCATATCTTCTTTGGATTCTCCTGGAAGACCATTTATGATGTGAACAACTACATCAATATTTCTTTTTCTAAGTTCTTTGACCATTTCCTCAAAACAGGATAAGCTATGACAACGATTAATGAGCTTAGCCGTTTTCTCATGAATGGTTTGTAGTCCTAATTCAACAGTAAGATAAGTTCTATGACTTAAGTCCTCCAAATAGTCTAAACATTCTAAACTAATGGCATCTGGTCTAGTACCAATACTTATTCCCACTACATTTTCAAAAGTTAAAACTTTTTCATAAATAGTTTTTAGCTTTTCAACAGGAGCATAAGTGTTGGTTCTAGCTTGAAAATAGGCAATATATCGAGCCTTAGGCCATTTTTTATGAAGCATTTCTTTTACGGTAAAAAACTGCTTTTCTAAAGAATCTTCTATGTTACCGGCAAATTCTCCACTTCCTGTTTTGGAGCAATATATACATCCACCATAACCAACTGTTCCATCTATATTTGGGCAAGTAAATCCAGCATTTAAACTAACTTTAAAAATTTTTTCATGAAATCTATTTTTATAATAATAATCTAAGGTATGATATCGTTTGTTGGAATTAGAATAAGGAAATTGACACATTCTATCACCCATTTCTTCTCAATTATTGTAGCAAATATCTCCCTTTTTTTTCAAGTTATGATATGATGATAATAGGTGATAAGATTTGAAAAAAGTAAAGAAAATAACCTTAAAACCCAAACTTAGTCTTTTTTTAAAAATTCTAGGTCTGATTCTTTGTCTTTTATTAGGAGGCTTCCTATTTTATAGAAAGCAAATAAATGATATTAAAAAAGTAGGCTACAGTGAACTTGCTAGTAAGAATATTCTATTTGCATCTAAAAAGAGTTATATTTTATCCATTGGAGAAAATGAGACTTTAAATAAAGTGTTTGAAGAGAAAACATACAAAGAAGAATATCTAGATTCCTATCGAAAGATTAATTATGTCAATCAAGAACATTTTATTGAAAACGTAAACAAGTTATTAGATATCGGCTATAGTGTAGGAGATATCAATATTATCTTTGCACATGGTAATGATGAAGCAGTAAGCCGCTTTGTAAAAAGAGAAAAGGTTCGTTATCTAGAAGAATTCTTTACGATAAAGTATGCCAAACTAGACAATTATGATAGATATGTTGCCTACTCAGACGCAACGGGAGAAGATGAGACCACAACCGTTTTATATGTAAATTTAGATCTGGATAAAGAAGATTATGCAGAGGCAACACTCGTAAAAGATTTCTCAATGGACATGTTAATTAACAAACATCGCTATTTAGAAGAAGATTTTATCCCAAAAGATCTAGTAGAAATTGACGAGGCTCTAGCATCAGAAAAAGGAATGAAAGCAAGTCATGTAGCGTTAAATGCTTATCAAAAGATGCAAAAAGCTGCAGAAAAAGAAGGTTATAGCATCGTAATTAATTCGGCATATCGTAGTTACCAAGATCAAATCGATATTTCCAATTCTTATTTGCGTGCATATGGTCAAAACTATGTAGATAAATATGTCGCCAAGCCGGGCTTTTCAGAGCATCAAACAGGACTTGCTTTTGATATTGGTAGTAGAAAAGTAAACGTTTTTGAAAACTCTAAAGAATATAGTTGGATGCAAGAAAATGCTCACAAATATGGATTTATTAGAAGATTTTCAAAGCAAAAAGAAGGAATCACTGGTTTTAGAAATGAACCATGGCATTATCGTTATGTAGGGGTAGAGATTGCTACCTACATTTATGAAAACAACATGAGCTTAGAAGAGTATTTTGTAAATTTCATAGATATCAATGAATAAAAATTCTTGGATATTGAAATTGAATATGTTATCATATTAATAGAATAATAAGAAGGTGTTCGTATGTATCCACTTGGAAAACAATTTGAAGTAGATTATACAAAGGCAAAATGTGATGAGAAAGCGGTAGTAAGAGGAAATAACTATCGTATTTCTGTCATTACAGAAAGAGTAGTGCGTTTAGAATTTTCTGAAACAGGTCAATTTAATGATTTCCCAACTCAGATGATTCAAAAAAGAAATATTGGAACGGCAGATTTTTCCATTCGCCAAGATGAAAACTTACTAGAGATTACTACAAAGTATTTTTGTTTAACTTATATCAAGGGACAACCTTTCTATGGAACCAAAGTAGATCCAATGAAGAATTTAAAAATCACACTACTTTCCAAAGAAAGAGATCGCTGTAAAGACTGGTATTTAGGACATACAGAAGTAAGAAATATGTATGGAAACATGGTAGGAGTAGATGTAAATATTCCACAATCTTTCCAAAAAGGAATCTATTCTCTAGACGGTTTTGCTTCTCTAGATGATTCTTTCAGTAAGATGATTGCCGAAGATGGTACCCTAATGAATGCCTTACCAAATCACTTAGATGTCTACGTATTCATGTACGATAGAGATTTTAAACATGCCTTATTTGATTATTTTAAAATGACAGGAACACCAGACCTAATTCCAAGATATGCACTAGGAAACTGGTGGAGTAGAAATATTAGTTATGATGAGCAAAGCATCATGAATTTAGTACGTCGCTTTGAAAAGAAAAAAATACCACTTTCTGTTGTGGTTTTAGATCATGACTGGCATTTCCGTGATATAGGAGATGTAAAGGGATTAAAAACAGGATTTACTTTTAATCCAGAAATGTTCCCAAATCCTCAAAATACAATTTATGAATTGCATAGAAGAGGAATTCGTTTGGGTCTTTGCGTAAATCCAATGAATGGAATCTATCCACATGAACAGTACTATAAACAAGCAAGCGAATACTTACAAATAACAACACCAACGATCATTCGGTTTGACCCATTAAATCCAAAACTATTAGATGTTTTATTCAAGATGTTCTTGCATCCATTAGAAGCTTTAGGAGTAGATTTCTTCTGGAACGATACAGATGGACAAACAGACTTAGTAAAACTTTGGGCTTTAAATCACTATATGTATCTAGATTCCGGTAGAAATAGTAACAAGAGACCACTTATCTTGGCGAGAAATGGTATTTTCGCACCACATCGCTATCCTGTTTTATATGGTGGTTCTAGTCAAATTGGATGGAATGAATTAAAACAATTACCATTTAAATATTTAAATGCTGCTAATATCGGTGTCAGCTGGTGGAGTCATGATGTAGGAGGAAACCATGGTGGAATTGAAGATGGCGAGCTTTATCTTCGTTATGTTGAATTAAGTACATTTGGACCAATCCTACGTTTCCATGGAGCGAGAGGCCATTATTATAAAAAAGAGCCTTGGCTATGGGATGCTAAGACTGAAAATATAGCTGCAGATTATTTAAGACTAAGACACCGTCTTATTCCCTATCTATATACAGAAGCTTATAATTATACCAAATCAGGAACTCCTGTAATTCAACCATTCTACTACAATTATATGTGGGTATATGATGATGATCTATATAAGAATCAATATTATCTAGGATCTCAATTATTAGTTTGTCCAATTCTAGAACCAAAAGATCCTATCATGAACCGTACCGTTCATCGTTTCTTTGTACCAGATGGTATTTGGTATGACTTCGTAACAGGTAAAAAGTTCCCAGGAAATAAAAAATATATCTCTTTCTTTAAAGAATCCGATTACCCAGTATTTGCACATGCTGGTTCAATCATTCCATTCTCTAACAGAAGTGACTACAATAATATAGGACTTCCAACAGATTTAGAAATTCAAATCTTCCCTGGAGTAAGTAATACTTATACGTTATATGAAGATGATGGAATCTCTTCTCTATATAAACAAGGTTATTTCTTAAAAACCTCTATCGATTATAACTACCTACGAAACAATTACACAGTCATTATCCGTTCTATCGATGGAAAAAGTGGAATTGTTCCAGAAAAAAGAAATTATAAAATGGTTTTCAGAAATACAAAAAAAGCAGAAGATGTTACTATCTACTTTAACTCTGAAAAATTACAAAGTGAGAACTATGTAGAAGGAAACGACTTCGTTGTAGAAGTACGTAATGTTCCAACAATTGGTCAGTTAACGATTAACTGTAAAGGAAAAGATATTGAAATTGATGCTGTTCGTCTAATCAATGATGATATCGATAGTATCTTAATGGATCTAAAGATTGATACTTATTTAAAAGAAGAAATTGCAGGTATCGCTTTTGGAGATCTATCTATTGATAAAAAGAGAATTGAAATTCGTAAACTAAAGAAAAAAGGTCTTTCTAAAGAGTACATAAACTTATTCTTGAGATTATTAGATTATATCGGAGAATTCTAGGAGGAAGCATGACAAAACAAGAGGAGATAAGATTCAATAGATTAGAAAAATTGAAACAAGCTACCATTCTTCATAACTTAAAAGATATTAATCTAGATAATTCTAGTGATTTATATGAAAAAATAATGAGAAATTTCTTTTCAGGAATTCTAGATGAAGAGTTCTTATCGACTTCATTAGAAAACGTACCGGAAGAACAAAAAAGAGAAATATTTACACTTGCTAGAAAGTACCAAGATTTATGCTTCTATCAGGGAGACTTTGCTTACTGGAAAGATTCCATAGGAGGAATCTATCTATCAGACTTAGATTTAGTATGTATGAAAGTATTAGATCATTTTGATTTTCTACTGGATTTAGTGAAAGTAGGAGGAGAGTCTGTTTTAAAGCAGTTAGAATCCTTTCAAAAAGGAGCTATGTCTCAAAAAGGATCGGTAATAGATTTTTTAAGAAGTACCTTTCAAAATGATGAGATGTTAAAAAATATCTTAATCGAGATGTCTAAAGAGCATGGACCTTATTATATCTTTAATAATGAACAAAAAGAAATACTATGTACTTATCCAGAAGGAATCCTATATAAAAAAGGAAAGATACCACCTCAAGAAATTGCGAAAGAGATTTGTCAAACAATGAAGCAAGAAATTTCTATGAAGGAATTATCAAGAGATACTTTTGAAGAGATAGTTCTATCCATTTATTGGAATAATCACAAAGAAAACTTTTCATAGAAAGAAAAACATGTTACACTGTATTTGTATGAAGGAAATTTCATATAATAAAGAAGGAACACTTAATTTTGCTTGTTGAGTGTAGCCTATATTTTTTTGGTTCCACCTAACTACGCTTAGTTAGGTGGATTTTTTTTATATTAAAACTAAAAATAGTAATAATAGTAAAAGAAGGATGAAAATGAGTAATACTCCGATTAAAAAATCTTTCTTAGTCATATTATCGCCTCTCTTCAAAGAAGATTGGCTCCACCCAACTACTAAGTGCTCCATAAGTATCATACGAAAGAAATGAAAAAGGATTGAAATAATTAAGAAATATGATACAATACAATTGTATTTTGTGAAGAAAAAGAAGTAGTAGAAGGAAATGTCTTTCAGAGAGTCTATGGTTGGTGTGAATAGATAGAAGAATTCTTTGAACTTGTCTTAGGAGCAAATGGGTAATTCCGTTATCAATGAAGAGTATAATATTAAGGTGGTACCACGAACAATTCGTCCTTAGGGAAGAGTTGTTTTTTTTAGGAGGATTTTATGAGAGAAGTCATATTATTTATTTTAAGTTTTTTACTAGTTCTTGTGCTTTATGAGTTTTTAATTGTAAGAAGAGCAAAGAAAAGAGTAGATAAGAAGACAAAACAAGAAAAAGCGGCAAAAGAACCATTAGAAGTAACTTACTTGAAAACAAGATATAAATTAGATATGGAAAAGATAAACTATTCCAAACTTCTTCAAGTAATTGCTTTTACATCTTCTTTTGATATCGCTTTAATTGTTAGTGTAATTGCTTACTTAAATAACTTTATCTTAGAAATAATATTAGGATTTTTCCTAACAATCGGGATTATCCTACTAAGTTATCACTTAATATATTTGTTTTATAAAAAGAAAGGAATGATACAAAATGAATCATAACGAAATAGAAAAGAAATGGCAAAAATATTGGGAAGAAAATAAGACTTTTAAAACAGACATATGGGATTTTGAAAAGCCAAAATACTATGTTTTGGATATGTTCCCTTATCCATCAGGAGTTGGTCTTCATGCAGGACATCCAGAGGGGTATACTGCAACAGATGTAGTCTGCAGAATGAAGAGAATGCAAGGCTTTAATGTTTTGCACCCAATGGGATATGATTCTTTCGGTCTTCCAGCAGAACAATATGCCATTTCTACGGGAAATCATCCTGCAATATTTACAAATAAGAATATTGAAACGTTCCGTAGTCAGTTAAAGTCACTAGGTTTTTCTTATGATTGGGATAGAGAAATTTCAACATCCGATCCAAAATACTATAAGTGGACGCAATGGATTTTTAAAAGATTATTTGAAGATGGCTATGCAAAATATATTGATATGCCTGTAAACTGGTGTGAAGAGTTAGGAACGGTTTTATCTAACGATGAAGTAATCGATGGAAAATCAGAACGTGGAGGATATCCTGTTATAAGAAAAAATATGAAACAATGGGTAATTGATATCCCACAGTTTGCGGAAAAACTGCTTCAAGGTCTAGAAGAATTAGATTGGCCAGAATCTACAAAAGAAATTCAAAAAAACTGGATAGGCAAGTCAACTGGAGTAGAAGTTACTTTCCAAATTAAAGAAGGCGGAAGTTTCAAAATCTATACAACTTGTATTGAAACAATTTATGGAATCACCTTCATGGTTCTTGCCCCTGAAAATAAGCTAGTGGATGAATTAAAAGACAAAATCAAGAACTGGGAAGAAGTAGAAAAATATCGAGAAGAAACATCAAAAAAATCAGATATGGATCGAACCGAACTGAATAAAGAGAAAAACGGAGTGATATTACAAGGAATTCATGCTATCAACCCAGTAAACAAGAAAGAAGTACCAATCTATTTAGGAGACTTTGTTCTTGCTAGCTATGGAACAGGAGCCGTAATGGCAGTCCCATCTCACGATCAAAGAGATTTCGAATTTGCTTTAAAGTATAATATTCCTATGATTCAAGTAATTGATGGAAGAGATACCAAGGAAGCTGCTTTTGAAAAGCAAGATTATTTAGGTAAAGAATGCAAATTAATAAATAGTGAAGAGTTTACTGGCCTAACAGTAGAAGAAGCAAAAGATGCCATTACAGAAAAATTAGAAAAATTAGGATTAGCTGAGAAGAAGAATAACTATCGTCTAAGAGAATGGATCTTTGCACGCCAAAGATATTGGGGAGAACCCGTTCCAATCATCCATCTAGAAGATGGAAGAAGTATCGCTCTAAAAGATGAAGACTTACCACTCGTTTTACCAACTTTGGATGACTATAAAGGAAGAAACGGAAAAGCTCCACTAGAAAATGATGAGAAGTGGGTAAATGTTGAAGTGGATGGAATAAAAGGAAGAAGAGAAACATCTACTATGCCAGGATCTGCAGGATCTAGCTGGTATTTCTTAAGATATATCGATCCAGATAATGAAAAAGAATTTGCCAATCAAGAACTTCTAAAGCACTGGATGCCAGTAGACTTATATGTAGGTGGTCCAGAACATGCTGTAGGACACTTACTATACTCTAGAATGTGGAATGAATACTTATATGATAAAGGATTAGTTCCAACCAAAGAGCCATTCCAAAAACTAGTTCATCAAGGAATGATTTTAGGAGCCAATGGTATCAAAATGGGAAAGCGTTTTCCAGAGTTTTGTATTAATCCATCAGACATTGTAAGAGATTATGGTGCAGATACCCTAAGACTTTACGAAATGTTTATGGGACCACTTTCTGCTGATAAGCCATGGAATGATGATGCAGTAATGGGTGCTAAAAAGTTTATTGATAGAGTATATAGACTTTACATGGAAGAGGATAAAGTAAAAGAAGAAGAAAACAAAAATCTAGAAAAGATTTATCATCAGACAGTAAAGAAAGTTACAAACGACTATGAAACATTAAACATCAATACCGCAATCTCTCAAATGATGATCTTCATGAATGCTGTTGCGAAAGAATCTGTTTATCCAAGAGAATATGCAGAAGGCTTTGTTAAACTATTCAATCCACTTTGTCCACACGTAACCGAAGAAATATGGGAAAAGTTAGGACATAAAAATACCATTGCTTATGAAAAATGGCCAACTTATGATGAAGAAAAAATAGTAGAAGACGAAATTACAATTGGTGTCCAAGTAAATGGTAAACTAAGAGGAACCATTTCCATTCCAAAAGATGCTACAAAAGAAGAAACCGAAGAAATTGCTAAGAAAAATGAAAATGTTCTAAAGTTTATAGATGGAAAAGAAATAGTAAAAACAATTGTAATTCCAGGAAAAATAGTCAATATAGTCGTAAAGTAAGGAAAAGCAAAATATGCTTTTCTTTTTTTGCGTAACATAATAAGGGAGGTAATATGAACTATTATAATGAAATCAAAACAGAATTAATAAACAATGAAATACATAAAAGAGTAAAGAACTATTCAATAAATAAAAATGAATTAGACACATATTACAAAGTTGGAAAATTACTATTAGAAGCAGGTAAAAATATGGAGAGAGTATAATAAAAGACTATTCAATAAATCTAACAAACGATTTAGGACCTGGATATAGTCCAAGAAATTTGAGAAATATGAGACAATTTTATAAAGTATTACAAAAATGGCAGACACTGTCTGCCAAATTGAGTTGGAGTCACTATTGCGAAATACTTTGGTTTAATGATAATGAATTTTTATACTACGTAAAATTGGTAGAATCCAATAATCTATCTGTTCGTCAACTTAGGGAAAAAATCAAATCTAGAGAATATGAAAGGTTACCAGAAGGCACAAAAAATAGATTAATTAGTAAGAGAACCAACAATATAACAGATTTTGTGAAAAATTCCATCATAGTAAGAACATCAGAAGATTATGAAATAATATCGGAAAAAACGCTTCAAAATTTAATTATGGAAAACTTAGAATTATTTCTAGAAGAATTAGGCAACAGTTTTACTTTTTTAAAAAGAGAATACCCTATTAAATTAGGGAATCGATATAATTACATAGATTTACTTCTTTATAATATTAAATATAAATGCTATGTAGTTATTGAATTAAAAACCAGCGAACTCAAAAAAGAACATATAGGACAAATTCAGATATATATGAACTACATTGATGAACACGTAAAAGCAGTAGAAGAGAGTAGAACAGTAGGAATAATTATTTGCCAGCAAGATAATCAATACATAATAAAGTATTGCACGGACGAGAGAATAATAGCCAGAGAATATGAATTAGTTAAATTTTAAAGTTTTGACAACTGTTCATTTTTATACTATATTGATAATAGAGAAAATCAAGGGAGATTACTATGGAACAAGTAAATGTCTATGGACAAGTTTTTACCAAAGAAATGTATACCTTTCTAATGAACAGTTTCAAAGAAAGTTTTTCTCATGCTTCTTTATCAGTAGAAAGAGCCTTTGAAGAAGTAAAGAATTGTGAAATCACACAAAAAAGAATGAAAGATGAAAAATCCTATGAGTATTATCAATTGCTAAGTAATGAAAAGAAAAAGGAAATAGATGAATTTCTAAAGTATTGTACTATCTGTCGTGGGCATCAATTTGGCATCCTAGTTGGAACGTTTGATCACAATATTTCTTCTGAAAAAGTAAAAGAACTTTTCCAAAAGCATTTTCCCTATATGTTAGAAGATATGCACTATATTCTTCGCTTCACAAAAGATGGAGAACTAGATAAAAGAGAAACCTTTATGGATACAAGAGAGATGTTTCGAACTTGTTTCGAAAAACAGGCAGCACAAGAAAAAGCCAAAAATATGGAGAAAGATCATAGGAGAGCATTTGACTACGCATTAGGCCTAAAAGAGATTGGTATCAAAGAAATTATTAAAATAAATGAAATGATTAATCACTCTGATCCAAATAGAGAAGTAGGATTCAAAAAAACAGACAATATGATAACAGGAGCATCCCTTCATGTGGAAGCAAAAGAAAGTACTCCATATAAAATGCAAGAATTATTAAGGGATTATCAAGAACATTACAAATTAGAAATGAAAGACTACAAAGAAGAAACAATTTCTCCTACAGAAAAACATAAAAGACTACTAGCTATCTATGAACAAGAAGCCTTATTTCATATTCATTTTATTAAAATTCATCCGTTTGCAGATGGAAATGGAAGAACAGCAAGAATCTTAACCAATAAACATTTAATTGATCAAGGATTACCACCAGTATTAATTACCAATTACATGATAGAAGAATATAAAGAATACATTAGTAGTATTGACTACAAGGGATTAGCTAAAATGATGTTAGCAAGTTCTTCCCAATTACTATCAAATTGGGTATCCATTCAAAAACTAGGGGTTTTCCTAACTCCGGAAGAAGGAATCTCCTATTCCACAAAATAGCATTAGTATGAAACTAATGTTATTTTTTTCTTTACAAAAAGTCCTAATTTTATTATAATTACATCAGAATAGGAAAGTATCGAAAAAATAGAGGAGAGATGTTTATGTCAATTTATGTTTCAGAAAGTAATCTAGAAGAAGTAAAAGAAAAGGCAGAAACTTTATTAAGTGATTTAAATGAATTAAAAGAAGTATACTCTGATTCTGTATACACGATAGAAAGAGATTTAAGTAATATTGACTATTCCGAATGGGAAGACGCTATCTCTACTCAAGTACAAAATTTTGCCGAAACGGATATAACTAAGGCAATGACTGGAGTTCAAACAGATCTTGAAAGCAAAGGATTTGCTTCCATGATAAAAATTGCTGAGGCAATTGTAAAACAAATGGAGTATTGTATTGAAGCAAAAACAGAACTAGATAGTGACAAAGAAAGATATCAAAATTTTGAGAGTAGATATAATACAGAGATTGCAAGATATAACGCATTAAAAAAACCATCTCAAGCATATGTAACGTATATACGTAATTTAGAAAACGCAATGAATACGTTAGCTAAAGATATTAAGACTTTAACAGCAGAATTGCAGAAAATGATAACCAATGCACAAAATCTATTTGAAAAGTTCTCACAAGTAAAATATGGAGATGTAGTAACTAATTTATCTATAGTCAGCAATTACACAAAAACGACTATTAAAGAATTGCCAGCTGATATTTCAGAAGCAGATAAAGCGGATCAAGTTCAAGAAACACAAGATTCAGTAACAGAAGATTCAGCAGTACAAGATTCAAGAACAGGAGATCCAGCAGTGCAGGATTCAGAAACAGAAGATTCAGCAGTACAGGATTCAGAAGATAAAGACACAGTACATAAATTAACGGACAACGATGTAACCAGATACAAACTAACAGATGAAGAAAAAGCAGCCGTTCAAGCGATATTAGACAAGAATCCAGGAATGACTGTTGAAGAAGCAGTAGATCAATATAGGAATGCAGAACAAACAGGATATCAGCTAACCGATAAAGATGTAACCAGATACAAACTAACAGCTGAAGAAAAAGCAGCCGTTCAAGCAATATTAGACAAGAATCCAGAAATGACAGCAGCAGAAGCAGTAGATCAATATAGGAATGCAGAACAAACAGGATATCAGCTAACCGATAAAGATGTAACCAGATACAAACTAACAGCTGAAGAAAAAGCAGCCGTTCAAGCGATATTAGACAAGAATCCAGAAATGACAGCAGAAGAAGCAGTAGATCAATATAGAAACCAAGAAAACATTGAAAATCCGGCAATCATAGAAAAATTAGACAACGAGTTCTACATGGCAAAATATGGGGACACAACGGTAGGAGTATTTGGAACAAAAGCAGATGCTCAAGCAGCTCTTGATAGTTTTGTTGAAAACACCCTAAATGCTCCATCAGCAGCGAATACTGAAAATTATGCAAGCCTTTGGATGCCTACAAATCATAATGGATTAGTAGTTGGAACAAGAAGTGTAAGTTATGATTTATTAACCGAATCAGAAAAACAAGTAGCCGACATATTGGATATGTCTCCAGAAATTGTCACAATTATTTTGCCTCCAGAGGCAATAGTTACGGGAAGCGGAGATATTCTAAGAGACAATCAACCAGGAACTCCTCTTGGAGAAGAATTAACTTTGACCTATCATTCATCGGATCCATTGTTTGGAGTAGCACACAGTTCAGCATATTCTTCAGATGATAATGAAGGTTTATCAATTCTTCAAACTGGATTAGGCAATGTAACTGTACAAATTCCAAAGCAAAATACAATTGCTGTTTTACCAGAAAAGCCTCCATATAGTATAATTCTTCCTGAGCATGTTAGTATCCCTGAAGACGTACAATACCATCTTAAAGCAGGAACAGCAGAAAATGCTTTGAACACTTCGACATTTAATTCAGGAAAATATACTCGTGTTTCGATTGGTGCAGATATATATTGGGTGAATTTTGGCAAGAATTTGTGCCCCAACATGGAAAGATGGAGTAGAGATAGAATATTAGCTGAAATTTCAAACTACGATTATTTTACGGCAACAACAGGCACGAATCCAAATATAGTTTATACTACATATGAGAATCATTCGATTTTTGAATATGCGCACGTAAATCTTGATGCTAAAGATACAACACTGTATAACATTTTGATAGGGAGTGAAAAATAATCATGAATATTAAAACAAATTATGCAAGTGCCAGTCAAGCAATAGCCGAATTAGATGCCGTAGGAAAAAATATTGATGATTTTTTTCCTTCTTCTAATGAATTGGTCTCAGAAGTAAAACAGTATAATTCCATTTATTTCGGAAATTATAAATCTCAAAAGGGATCTTTAAAAGAAGCTTTAAAAGACGTAGTAGAAAAAACAGAGAACTATTGCAAAACATCAAACAAGTATATTGCAGATTTAATGAACATGAATAACAAGAAGACAACAATTGCAGATGTTACATTTAGTGGCTCAACAGATTTTTCTGGAGTACCTTTTGTCAACTATAGTGATAAAGCAGAAGAATTAAGAGAATCTGGTAAAATGAGTGAGATGGGTTATGCTGCAACAGTAGACCTTATGAAAAAAGCAACTGCTTTATTAGAAGCAGGA
>JAFRIU010000003.1 GCA_017432645.1 Bacilli bacterium | reverse complement strand
ATGGTAATATATTTATGGCTTTTCAATAATATCACAAGTATTGATCTCTAAGCCAAGTGCCATAAAGGTGGTGAGGAGAGAAGAGATGCTTGGAAGATTAAACAAAAGGAGGAAATAAAAATGGCAGTAGTAGCGATGAGTTACTTATTAGAAGCTGGAGTTCATTTCGGACATCAAACACAGAGATGGAATCCAAAGATGAAAGAATATATTTATTCTACAAGATATGATATTTATATCATGGATTTACAAAAGACTACTGATAAACTTGAAGAAGCATATAATGCTCTAAAAGAAATCGTAGCAAATGGTGGAAAGGTTTTATTCGTAGGTACTAAAAAACAAGCTCAAGAAGTATGTAAGGAAGAAGCTTTGAGAACTGGTATGTACTATATGACTGAAAGATGGTTAGGTGGAACTTTAACAAACTTTAAGACAATTAGAAATAGAGTTTACTATCTAGAAAAAATCGAAAAGATGGAAACAGATGGTACTTTTGATAAACTACCTAAAAAAGAAGTAGTTGGTCTTAAGAAAGAATATGAAAAATTAAATAAGAATCTATGTGGTATTAGAGAAATGGAAAAATTACCACAAGCAGTTGTAATTGTCGATTCAACTAAGGAATACAACGCAATTAGAGAAGCAAATAGATTGGGTATTCCGGTATTTGGACTAATCGATACGAATTGTGATCCAGATAACATCGATTATGTTATTCCAGGAAATGACGATGCCGTTAAATCAGTAAAAGTTATTCTTGGAGCATTAAATAATGCGGCAGCTGAAGCACAGGGATTAGAATTAGTTGATTACATTACAGAAGATGAAAGTAAAAAAGTTAAAGTTCATGAGAAACCAGCCAAGAAAGAAGAAAACGTAGAAATTAGTAAAGAAGAAAAACCAGAAGTAAAAGAAAAAGCAAAAGTAGAAGAAAAGCCAGTAGAAGTAAAAGAGGAGAAGGCAGCAAAAGCACCTAAAATCGATTTGACAATACTTACGGTTGCTGAACTTAAAGAATTAGCAAAGAAAAAAGAAATTAAAGGCTATTCAAAAATGAAAAAAGAAGAATTGATCAATGCTTTAAAATAAAAAAAGAAAAGGATGGGTAATATGATTAGTGCAAGTATGGTAAAAGATTTAAGAGAAGCAACTGGGGCTGGAATGTTAGATTGCAAGAAAGCACTTGAAGCAAGCAATGGAAATATGGAAGAAGCTATTACATGGTTGCGTGAAAAAGGTATTTCTAAAGCAGCCAAGAAAGCATCTAGAATTGCTGCGGAAGGTTTAGCAGTTGCGAAAGTTAATGGTAATAGAGCCATTGTTGTCGAGGTCAATTCAGAAACTGACTTTGTTGCCAAGAACGAAGAATTTAAAAATTTGGTTAATACGATAGCTGAAACAGTTTTAAATAGTGATGCTAAAACCGTTGAAGATGCGAACAAATTGACAGTTGATGGTAAGACAATCGAAGAATTAGTTGTCGATAAGACAGCAACGATTGGCGAAAAATTATCCTTTAGAAGATTTGAAATTTTAGAAAAAGAAGATAGTCAAGTATTTGGAACTTACTCTCATATGGGTGGTAAGATTGTTGCTTTGACAAAACTTGAAAAAGATGAAGAACTTGCTAAAGATATTGCAATGCAAGTAGCAGCAATGAGACCACTATATTTAGATAGAGATAATGTTCCGGCAGACGTTTTAGAAAAAGAAAGAACAATCCTTCACGAACAAGCTGAAAATGAAGGATTAGATCCAAATAAGATCGATATGATTGTTAATGGAAGAATTAACAAATATTACGAGGAAGTATGTCTTGTAGATCAAGGGTTCATCAAAGAAAATAAGATGAAAGTTAACAAATATGTCGAATCTAAAGGAAGTAAAATCATCAGCTTTGTAAGATACGAAGTTGGCGAAGGAATGGAAAAAAGAGAAGAAAACTTTGCTGATGAAGTTATGAAACAAATCAATGGTTAACATATAAATATATTGCTATAAATAAAAAATATGATATATTATGTATGTAAGCGATAGTTATCGCATATAATAAAAGAAAGGGGTACATTTGTATTTGGGGCCAAATGTTGCCCCTTTAGTTTGGATAAGCACTTGAAATAAGATTATTCTTAAATCCAGTGCTGCTTTTTTTTACTAATCAATTATTTCGATGTTAACTAGGGGTTAATTTTTCCTGGAAAAAGCACTTTACTTTAAGTTAATTAAGTAGTAAAATTACTAAAGAGGTAGTAAGAATGACAGAAGTAGTAGAGTTAAATGAAGTAACAAAAGAATTACTTAAAAGAATTACTGATTTAAAGAGGAATATTAAAGAATCAATGATGCATGGAGAAGTCAATATTCTTAAAGGAATAGTTATTTTTGAAGTAATATTAAAAGAACTTAATCCTAGTATTATAGATGGTGAATCAGTTGGTAAAATAGAAGAATATACGAGAAAATATTTATCTAAAAAGGAAGAAGAGATGCAACATGTCAATGCCTATATACATTACGGAGTAAATAGATGTTTTTTGATATTGGAGTCTTATAATGATTTCAAAGAAAAGAAATTGAATAAAAAAAGCAATTTAGAGTTTACTTTTAAATAAAATGGTCTTATAATAAATGTACAAATTGCGAATAACTATGATT
>JAFRIU010000028.1 GCA_017432645.1 Bacilli bacterium | reverse complement strand
TCTCTAAGAATGATAAGACCATATTTCTTAATCATATCCGTAACTTGGATACTAATTGTTATAGGATGGTACATCATAGGTTTACCAATTGGACCAAATAGTTTTCCAACACTTTAAAAAGAAGCAAAATAAACTGATACAATAAATGTAGACACTAAAAAAAGAAGTGTTCTACATTTTTTTATGTCCAAAAATGTCTAAAAAAAGCAAGATAAGTAGTGATATCTAGATAAAGAAATGATATTATGTAAATAATAGGGTTAATAGGTAGAATAAAGAAAGGAGGATATTATGTTAACAAAATCAAAAGAAAACTACAAGCTAATAAAAAGGCAAATCATATCTTCTTTTTTGGACTTATTTTTCTAATTTGTTTTATTTTGTTAGGATACTCTATTATGAATCAGTATTATATGGTTTCTGGTGACATAGAATACACCGCACAAACTTGTATGATAGAAGATTCCTGGGAAACCATTATTTCAGACGTTCAAGAAGGGGAGTTAAGTAAATACCAGGTTGGATGCAGAAAAAGTATTGAAATGGACATTAATAATGATGGAGCGAATGAGACTTATACACTGAGAGTAGCAAACAACACGATTCCAAGCGTATGTTCCAGTTCTACATATTCTCAAACAGCCTGTGGTTTTGTGTTAGAATTTGTTGATATTGTAACGAGTAGAGCAATGGGAGAAGGAGGATGGGAAACAAGCACAGCAAGAACATATATAAATGGTACAGTTTATAACGCTTTACCTTCTGGATTAAAAAAGGAATCATTTATACAACGGTAGTTTCTGGAATTGGTGGCAGTAATGTCACTACAACAGATAGATTATATTTGTTGACATATGTTGAAGTTGTGGGAAGTAATCATGATAGTGATCCAGTAAAAACTACAAACACACGAAAACTAGATTATTATTCTTCTGCTGGAGTAACTAGTTCAAATTATGCCGGTGCGATAAAAAAGCTAAATGGTATAAATACAAATTGGTGGCTACGATCAAATTATGGAACAGCTACTGCAAATTATATGTATTTTAGTGGTTCTAAAGGAAGTCCTTATAATGGATCTGGCACTTCTCGCCTTGGATTGCCCCCAGCCTTCCGTATAGGATAAATAAAAAACATAGACACAGTATGTCTATATTTTTGTTTTAATAAAACATTTATAAGTACGAATATAATAAGTAAAAATACAATTATCTGAATATAGAAAGCATTTTGATATCGTTTTTAGGAGGAATATTCCGCTTATATTCTTCAACTTTCTTAAAAAACGAGTCTAAGAAAGAAAGGCGATCTTGTATATTAAAAACAATTTCTTCATTCAACCCAATCGAATAATTTAAGAATAAACGATAGTCCGATGGACTAACACTCATAACATGATGAAAAATCTCACAATAATACTCTTGTGAAGAAAATCCATAAGATAAGGCTATGGATAAAATGGAAGAATCTTTATTTTTTAAAGCATATAAAGAATTAAATATCCTTCTATAATTAATGTATTCAATAATAGTTGCCTGAATCTCTTTCTTAAAGATTCTCATAATATAATCTTTATTATAATGAAAACCTTCTGCTAATTCATCCATTGCGATTTTTCGATAAATATTCTGATCTAAGAAATTTAAAATATCAATTACTAATGGATTAGAAAACATACTCTCACCACCCACATTATATCATAAAGTCGTTATTTTTTAAATAAACAAACAAAAAATATGATTTAATGGGAATGAGAGGAGGAAAGAATATGAATCAAACAAGATGGGCAACAAAAAAAGAAATGAAAGAAGCATTAAAAGAAGTAACAGGAAAAGAAGAAATAGAAGTATCTGGAATACCAATAATGCATGATAAGGAAAAACTATACATAGATAGTAGAGAAGCACATAATTTAATTATAGGCTCAACAGGAAGTGGAAAAACACAATCTATCATTCTACCTATGATTAAATTTGCTATACAAGCCCAAGAATCCATTTTAATTAATGACCCTACTGGAACAATCTATGAAAGAGTGGCCAAGAAATTTAAAAAAGAAAATTATAAAGTAATCGCAATTAATTTTGATAATCCTACTTTGGGAGATAGTTGGAATCCACTAGAAGTATCTTATAAACTATACAAACAAGATAATATAGATAAAGCCTTAGATTCTATAGAAGAATTAGGATATTACTTATTCTACGAAAAAGAATATAAGGAGACAGATCCATTCTGGATTAATTCTACAATTAATTACTTTACAGGATTAGTACTTTACTTATTTGAAAATGCCAAAGAAGAAGAAATTAATCTAAGTAGTGTTGTTTCCCTAGCCAATACATTAAATGACAAAGGATCTTCTGCTAAATTTATAGAAAAGTTAGATAAGAATAGTACTATTCTTTTAAAAGTGGCAGGAACACTAAAAGCTCCACCAGAAACAAGGGGTAGTATCCTTTCTGTTTTTAATCTAAAGATAGAGAAGTATATCACAAGGAAAAATTTAGAGAATATGCTTATGAAAAGTAACTTTGATATTACCAAAATTCTAGAAGAAAAAACAGCAATCTTTCTAATTTCCGGAATCAATGCTCAAAGTGGAAACCTAATATCATTATTTATCAATCAAATAATGGATATTGTTTCTATATATGGAAAAAACAGAAAACGTTTCAATATATTATTAGATGAATTTGATAGTATAACACCAATAAAAGATCTTTCAAGAAAACTAACTCATATGAGATCTTTTAATATTAGAGTTACTGCTACTATTCAAAGCTATGTTCATTTATTAAATATGTATCCAAAGGAAGAAACAGAAATCTTAAAAATGTGTTTTGGAAATCTAATTTATCTATTATCAGAAGATACTTATACGCTTGAAGAAATATCTAAGAGCTGTGGAATGATAACAGAAAATAATAAAGAATATCCATTGATGCCGATTTCTGAATTAAAAACAATGAAATCCTTTGAAGCAATTGTTTTCATGACTCGTATGTTGCCTTTTAAAACCACTCTATTACCAAATTATAAAATAGATTGGGGTTATGAAGAGGAAGAGGAAAGTCTATCAGAAAGAGAAAAAAACACATTACATATTTATCAAGAAGAATTCTAAAAAAAACATAGAAAAAGACTAATCAATCAACCGACAAAATTGACAAATTGAAACAAATGTGTTATAATATAACCATCTAATTGAGATAAAGGGGGATTAAAAATGGAGGAATATAGAATGAAATCTTTAGAAGAAAGATTAGATAAATCCATTGAAGAAAGAGCACAATCACAAAAAAGGTTAGTAAAAGATTTAGTGTTTGCCACATCATTCACAACATTAGCTGCTGTATTTGGTGCTGACTTTATGTTACAAGTTTCCAATAAAACAGGAAATGTAGTGAGATACTTAGTAGATTTAGGAGCAACTGCAATTGCCACTACTGGAGCTTTATCCTATGGTAGCTTTGTTCAAGATGATAAACAAGAAATCAGTCGACATGATGCAGCAATCGAAGAAATTTCAAAGAAAATTCGATAATAAAGGGAAATAATCAAACTAGATTATTTTCTTTTTTATGTAAAAAAAGAACTTTTATGATACAATAAACGAAGAAAAGAGGGATATTATGAGTTTAACTGCAGGTATCGTAGGACTTCCTAATGTAGGAAAATCCACTTTATTTAATGCCATTACCAATCAAAGAATATTAGCTGAAAATTATCCATTCGCAACGATTGAACCCAATGTTGGAGTAGTAACAGTTCCAGATGAAAGAATGGATAAATTAAAAGAGATGTATCAACCAGAAAGATTTATCCCAACAGCTTATGAATTCACAGACATTGCTGGATTAGTCAAAGGAGCATCTCAAGGAGAAGGATTAGGAAATAAATTCTTATCTCATATTAGAGAGACCGATGCGATTGTAGAAGTAGTAAGATGCTTTGATGATGGAAAAATTATTCATGTAGAAGGAAATATTGATCCAATCAGAGATATTGAAACCGTAAATTTAGAGTTAGCTATTGCGGATTTAGACGTTGTAAATAGTCGTTTAGATAAAGTAGCTAAAAAGGCAAAAACTACAAAAGATAAAGATGATGTACTAGAAGCAGAAATCCTAGAAAAATGCAAAAAAGCTCTAGAAGAGAATAAACCATTAAGACAATTAAATTTAACAGAAGATGAAAAGAAATTTATTAAATCTTATAGTTTCCTTACATTAAAACCAATTATTTATCTAGCAAACATTAAAGAAAGTGAACTAGGAAATCCAGATAATGAGTATGTAAAACAAGTAAAAGAATATGCATCTAAAGAAAATGCAAAAGTAGTAAGTCTTTGCGCAAAAGTAGAAGAAGAATTAAGTGAACTAGATGAAAACGATAAAAAAGAGATGCTAGAAGGCTTAGGATTAGATGGAAGTGGTCTAGATAAACTAATTAAGGCAACCTATGACATTTTAGGATTAGCCACTTATTTTACCGTAGGAAAAGATGAAGTAAGAGCTTGGACCTTTAAGAAAGGAATGAATGCAAAATCTTGTGCAGGAATTATCCATACAGATTTTGAAAAAGGTTTTATTCGCGCAGAAGTAATGTCCTACAAAGATTTAATCGAATGCGGTTCTGAATTAAAAGTAAAAGAAGCCGGAAAAGCTAGATTAGAAGGAAAGGATTATTTAATGCAGGATGGCGATATTTGTCACTTTAGGTTTAATGTATAATGGAAAGTAAAATAGTAATATTTGAAGCAAATAAAGAAGATGGAATCTTTTCCATTGGAAAGAAGTTTTATCCCAAAGGGACCTTAAAAAAAGATAGAGAACAAAAATTCTACCAAGCAAGATTAAAACTAGGAAAAAAACTAGGTATTGATGGAAATCATATTTTTAAAGCCAATCAAAAAGGTGAATATAAACCAGATGTAGATCATAAAGATGGAGCATATATTCTACTAAACAAAAGCCATATGAAGAAGAAGGATTTCTATCGAAAAGTCCTACCAGCAGATATCTTAATTCTTTCTGAAGAATATAAAAATATTGCTGTTGCCAATCCTAGTGCAGACTGCCCAGTCTTAATTTGTGAAGATAGAAAACAAGGATATACGGCTTTATCACATTGCGGAGGAAAATACATTAATAGATATCTTCCAAGAGATACTATTAAAGCCTTAATCGAAAATGGAAGTAAAGTAGAAGATATCTATGTCTATATTGGAAGTTGTATCAAAAAAGAATCGTATACTTATGACAGAAGGCCTTTATGGGCAACCAATACTTTAATTTGGAAAGGATTTATTGAGAAAAAGAAAAAAACTTACTATATCGATTTAGTGGGGGCCATTAAAAGTCAATTAGAAAAAATGGGAATTACTCATATAGAAGAATCAAAAATAGATGTAGCAAAAGACTCTCATTACTTTTCAAATCATGAAGCAGCTAAAGGTATGAAAGAAAAATCAGGACAAAACTTAATAGGATTTTACTATAAATAAAAAAGAAGTTCTAAACTTCTTTTTTTATTTTTCACTAATTTTATATCCATCATTTTCTAGAGGTTTAATGACTTCTTGGTAAGCATCTTCTAAACTACTATATCCATATGTATAAGAAGAATGATCATCATTAAAATAATACTCAGGAGCCTTTAAACTAGGATTTCCTAAACTAAAAGTAACACGCTTCTCAATATTTTCAAATAAAATAGGGATATAAACAGTATATTGATTTTCTTGATGGAAGAAATCATAGTAAGTTGCTTTATAAACAGGAATTACATAATTCTTTCCTTTTTGATAAGCAATATATAGCTTTTCTCTTTTTACCTTTCCATTGATACTATAACTATGATGAGAATCATTGACTCCTTCTCCAGAATGATTAATTTCACTCATTGCATGACTATCAATAGAATCAAAATCAGAATTAGAAAGTTCGTCAACATTTGTTAATAGCTTTTCTTCTTCTTGAGTGTTTTCCTCTGCCTGAGTATTTGTATTATTCTTAATAGAAGAATTTTCATCTTTTATTTGATTACGAACACTAAAGAAAATAGAAATAGAAATCATCAAAATAATAACAAAAGCAAAGATGAAAGGAACAAAGAAAAATGTTTTCACGGGTTTTTTAATCTTATCATAAATAAGATTAAACTTCTCTACATCATTCAAATCTCTTTCAATTTCAAAACTTCTTTTACAATACTGGCAGTGACAACTCTTATCATTTTCATTAAACTCTAGAGTAGCACCACAATTAGGACACTTTTTTTCAATTAATCTCATATCTCTCACCCTGATATAATTATACCAAAAAACTTCTAAAAAGAAAAGATTAAGCTAGACAAAGAAAACAAACTTTGCTATAATACCATCGAGTATTTTAAATACTCCTTGCTATCAATAGATAGCCATAGGTCCAAAAGGAGGTGCAAAAAATGAACAAATATGAAATGATGTTCATTGTTAGACCAGATATGGAAGAAGCTGAAATCAAGAAAACAGCTGAAGGAATGAAGAAGGTTCTAACAGATCTAAAAGCAAAAGTTTTAGAGGAAAAAGCTATGGGACAAAGAGAACTAGCTTATGAAATCAAGAAATTTGCAACAGGATATTATTATTTATTTGTAGTAGAAGCAAGTAAAGAAGCTGAACAAGAATTCAATCGTATTGCAAGAATTAATGAAAATCTACTTCGTCATATTATTGTGAAAGTAGAAGAATAATAAAAGAGGTAAAAAATGAATAAAGTTGTTTTAATAGGAAGATTAACAAGAGATCCTGAATTAAGATACACTGGAAGTAATACACCTGTTGCGACATTTACTCTAGCAGTAAATAGAGCTTTCTCTAATCAACAAGGAGAAAGAGAAGCAGATTTTATTAATATCGTTGTTTGGAGAAAACAAGCTGAAAATGTAAAGAATTATCTTACACAAGGTAGTCAAGCTGCCGTAGAAGGAAGAATTCAAACAAGAAGCTATGATGATCAAAACGGACAAAAAAGATATGTAACAGAAGTAGTTGCTGACAATGTTGAATTTTTAGGATCAAAGAATTCCTCAACAAATACGAATAGTATGAATAATTCATTAAAAGAATCAAAAGATCCAACTCCATATGATTTTGGTGATATGCCAGAACCAAAGGGAACGGATGTAGATAGTAATCCATTTGCTGATTTCGGATCAAGTATCGAAATTAGCGATGATGAATTACCATTCTAATAAAAAAGGAGGATAATCATGGCAGAATTCACACATAAAAAGAAAAAAGTTTGTGCAATGTGTACTGGAAAAACAGTAGATTATAAAGATGTTGAAACATTAAAGAAATATACAAATGAAAAAGGAAAAATTGTTTCTAGAAGAGTAACAGGAAACTGTGCTCTACATCAAAGACATATTGCAAAGCAAGTAAAAAGAGCACGTGCAATCGCATTAATGCCTTATTCAAGATAAGAGTAGAAATACTCTTATTTTTTTTATTGAAAAGGACTTAACGTCAAGCAAAAATAAATTCATCTGAAAATGTGTCATAAGAAAAAAACTGTGATACAATAGTATTGTCTAAAAGATAAAGAGCTTTTGTTAAAACCGACTAAGTAACCATACGGGAATTCGGAACAAGTCAATCGGTGTTGAAAGCCTACCTAAGAGTAGGAATCCTAAAGATTGAGTAAGAATACCCACCTGTAAATAGCGGGTTTTGCCGCGTCTAGTCTTTAGACAAAATTTAGAAAGGTAAGCGCAAGTATTTTGCGCTTTTTTGTTTTGAAGAAAAGATTTGTAATATTAGACAAAAAGACGGTTTTAGTATATAATAAAGTTGCAAGTGATATAGGAGAAGAAATTATGAGTATCATGAAAGAAAAAGGAAAATGGAATAAAGCGATAAAAAAAGCCGATACAATTTTTTTGATGGGTCATAAAGATTTAGACTTAGATGCCCTAGGAAGTTGTATTGGAATGTATATCATTCTAAAAAGAAGAAAGAAAAAAAGTTATATTATTATCGATGACAGAGAATTAGAATTAGGAGTAAAAAAGATTCTAAAAGAACTAGATGGATGTATAGACATTATTAATAGTCAAGATATCGATATCTATCGTTCTTCTAAAAAGAAAGATTTATTAATGATTTTAGATACGAATAAGGAAGAATTAGTACAAAGCAAAGAAGCTTTAAGTAAAATCAAAGATAAGTTAATTATCGATCATCATAATCTAGGGAATGATACAGTAAAGGGAGCAACTATTATTCAAGATATCAAAGCTTCTAGTACTTGTGAGATGATAACTAGTTTAATTGATTATTATGATATTGAAATAGACTCTTATTATGCAACAATACTATTATCTGGAATTGTTCTAGATACCAATAACTTTACTCTAAATACCACTTCAGAAACATTCTACTTAGCATATTATCTAACAAAACTAGGAGCCAGTGCCAAAAAAGTACAATATCTATTAAAACAAGATATTGAAGAATATGCTGAACAACAAAAATTATTATCTTCCATTGAGACAATTCATGGTAATGTAGCTTTCACAAAAGGAAAGGAAGAAACCTTGTATCGTAAACAAGATTTAGCGCGTGTTGCAGATACTTTGTTATTCTTTAATAATATAGAAGCATCTTTTGTTATAGGAAAAACAGGAGAAGACACCATTGGTCTAAGTGCAAGAAGCTTAGGAAGCTATGATATTATGAGTATCTTAGAAAAACTAGGCGGTGGAGGAGATAACTACAACGGTGCTGCAAAATTTGAAAGAACCACGATTAGTCAAGTAGAAAAGAAACTAAAAACCATTCTAGAAAAAGAAGGAGAATAGTATGGAAGTAATTTTTATCAAAGATTTAAAAAATCAAGGTAAAAAGGGTCAAATCAAAAATGTAAAAGACGGCTATGCAGAAAACTATTTAATTAAAAATGGTTATGCAGTAAAGAAAACAAAAGAAAATGTAACAAAATTGAATTATGAAAATGCCAAGAAAGCAAAACAAGATGCCGAAGAAAAAGAAAAGGCATTAAAATTAAAAGAAAAAATAGAAAAAGAAAAGTTAGAATTCACTGTAAAAACAGGCGAAGGGGATAAAGTCTTCGGAAGCATCAGTGTAAAACAGATCAAGGATTCACTAGAACAAAAAGGGTATAAAATAGAAAAGAGTATGATTGATATTACCACACCAATTTCTTCATTAGGTTTTCATAATGTAGTTCTACATTTATATCCAGAAATTGATGCTGTAATAAAAGTTCATGTAATCAAATAGAGGTGAAATTATGCCAGTAAGAGCACTACCAAACAATATAGAAGCGGAAGAGTCTGTATTAGGAGCTTGTTTTTTATCAAAATATGCTCTTCAAAAGGCTGCAGAAAGTCTAACACCAGAATCATTTTATAATGAGAAGAATGCAAAAATATTCTCTAGTATGTTAGCTTTACTAGAAGAAAAGACACCAATTGATATTACAACCATGACAAGTTATTTAAAGAAAAATAAGATTTTATCAGAAGTAGGTGGAGTAGAATATCTAACAGAAATATTAAACTTTGTTCCTACAGCCAGTAACATAGATTTCTACATTCAAAGTGTAGAAGAATCTTCTATCCTTAGAAGATTAATTACAACCGCTGAAGAAATTGCCGAAGAAGGATACAAGACAGATGAGACAGTAAACGAAATACTAGATGATTCCGAAAAAAAGATTTTAGGAATCGTAAAAAACAGAAAATCAAGTGAATTTCGTACAATAAAAGATGTTCTAGCAAAAACACAGTCCGATCTAGAAAGACTATCAGAAAACAAGGGAGAAATCACAGGCCTTGCAACGGGATGGTATGATTTTGACCGTCTAACAACAGGACTACATCCTAATGAATTTATCATTATTGCAGCTCGTCCTGCTATGGGTAAAACTGCCTTTGCTCTAAATCTTGCAACCCATGTAGCGATGGAACAAGATAAATCAGTAGCTTTATTCAATCTAGAAATGAGTGCAGAACAATTAGCAATGCGTATTTTAGCATCTCTTGGACAAATAGAAGGTTTTAAACTACGTACAGGAAATCTATTAAATCAAGACTGGAAAAGAATCAATGAAGCTGTTTCACAACTTGCTAATACAAATTTAGTAATGGATGATACTCCAGGAATTACCATTGGAGAGATTCGTGCCAAATGTCGTAGACTTGCCAGTAGTGAGAAAGGCTTAGCTCTAGTAGTAATCGATTACTTGCAATTAATATCTGGAGGAAAAAACTATGGAGCCAATCGTCAACAAGAAGTATCCGATATTTCTAGAAGCTTAAAAACTCTCGCAATGGAATTAGGAGTACCTGTAATTGCACTTTCTCAACTTTCTCGTAGTGTAGAAGGAAGAGAAGACAAACGTCCATTAATGAGTGACTTACGTGAATCTGGATCTATTGAACAAGATGCAGACATCGTTGCCTTCTTGTATCGAGACGATTACTATAATAAAGAGGCAAGAACAGAAGATAATACAAGTCTTAGTGAATTAATTATAGGAAAACATCGTAATGGACCAACCGCAACCATTGAAATGCTATTTAAAAAGAATACATCTACATTCTTAAATTTAAGGAAAGAACAAAATAGGGAGGAAAAACCAAGTGAATAAATATAGAATAGGAGTCATAATTCTATTGTCCTTTTTCTTACTAACAGGATTTAAAAGTATCTCAACTAAGCCACAAACACTATATCGAGTTTATCTACAAGGAAAATCCTTAGGAGTAATAGAATCAAAGGAATCATTTGAAAACTACATTGATGAAAAACAAGAAGAAATAAAAAAACTATATAAAGTTAAAAAAGTATATGTACCAAGAGATTTAGACATTGTAAAAGAAATTACTTTTGAAAATGATATCAAAACCAATCAAGAAATCTATGAAGAAATCACAGATATCTCTCCATTTACCATTGATGGATATGTTGTAAAAATTAAAGGAATAGAAACCAAAGATGCAGAAGGAAATACTCAAGTTGGACCAACACAAGTTCTTTATATATTAAAAAAGGATATCTTTGTTCAATCTATTCAAAAAACAGTAAAATCATTTATTGATCCACAAGATTATGAAAACTATGCTAATAACACCCAACCAGTTATTCAAGATACTGGAAAAACAATAGAAAATATCTATATCAAAAATAAGATTACCATCAAAAAAGGAAAGATTCCTGTTAATCAAACGATTTATCAAACCGAGGAAGAATTAAGCAAATATCTTCTTTTTGGAACAACAGAAGCACAGGCAACATATGAAATTAAGGATGGAGATACAATTTCAGAAGTTGCTTTCAATAACAGGATTTCTATAGAGGAATTTTTAATTGCCAACCCGGATTTACAGGATGAAAAAGCTTTGCTTGCACCAGGACAAATCGTAACACTAGGAATCTTAAAGCCACAATTTAGTGTAGTAGAAGAATCAGAAGTAGTTACTAGGGAAGAACAAAACTATACTACAGAAACAAGATATGATAATGATAAACTAGTAGGTTACTCTGAAGTAATTCAAGCTGGAGTAAAAGGAGAAAATAGAGTTACCAACTATGTTCAAAAAATCAATGGAGAAACCATTAACATGGTTAACACAGGAAAAGAAGTATTAAGAGAACCTATTACAGAGGTTATTGTAAAAGGTGGAAAACAATCTTACTATAGTGGTGGATATGGAACGGCAGTTGCAACCAAAGGTCAATGGGGCTGGCCAGCTTCTTGTGCTACGATATCTTCTGGCTTTGGTTGGCGTTGGGGAGTACTACATGATGGAACCGATATTGCCTCTTGCGGATATGGATCTAATATCTTCGCAGCTCAATCCGGAACAGTAATCATCTCTTCATCAAAGAGAGATAATGGACAATATATTGTAATTGATCACCATAATGGACTTTATTCTATGTATGCACACCTTTGCTATGGATGTCGTTATGTTAACGTTGGAGACTATGTAGAAAAAGGACAAGTCATTGGTGGAATGGGACAAACAGGAGCGGCAACAGGAGTTCACTTGCACTTTGCTATATGGCAGGGAGGACCCCCATATACTGGTGGAAGTAGAGCAATCAACCCTATGTCACTTTACTAATATGAAAATAAAAACAATCGCTAGTGGCTCAAAAGGAAACTGTACCATTGTATTATGTGGTGATACCAATTTAATCATTGATATGGGAATTTCTTACTTAACTTTAAAGAGAAGTTTAGAAGAAGATTCCCTTTCTTTTAAAGATTTCAGTGGTATCTTAGTAACCCATAATCATAATGATCATATTAAGGGCCTAGCATCTCTAGTAAAAAATACAAATTTAGACGTCTATATTCCAGAAGAAATGTATGATGGCCTAAAAGAATACGTCCCATATGCCAAATGCCAATTCATTGATGATAAATTCACAATCAATGATGTTGAAATAGAATTAATCCATACATCACATGATGCTCCATCATCAGTAGGATTCATTATAGAACACGATCATAAGAGCTTTGTCTACGTAACCGATACCGGTTATATTAATCGTAAGTACTTAATGAAAATGGTTGGAAAAGATGCCTACTTGATAGAAAGCAATCATGATGAAGTTATGTTGATGGATGGACCTTATCCAAGATTTTTGAAAGAAAGAGTAATTAGTGATAAAGGTCATCTTTCCAATAATACAACAGCCAAATATTTAAAAAAGATAATAGGGGACAATACCAAGAATATTATTCTAGCTCACCTAAGTGAGAAGAATAATACGGAAGCGAAAGCTCTAGAAGCAGTTCATAATGAAGGGCTAGATAAAAAGATAAAAATCACTATCGCAAGGCAAAATGAAGAAGGACCCATGATAGAGGTATAAATATGATAAAAATAATAACAGTAGGATCCATCAAAGAAAACTATTTTAAAGAAGCCATTGAAGAATACTTAAAGAGATTACATAAGTATACATCTGTAGAAATCATAGAAGTAAAAGATGAAGGCTTTGATGAAATTGAAAAGAACATAAAACTAGAAGCCGAAAAAATACAGAAATACATATCAGAAAAAGATTATATTATTACTCTAGAAATAGAAGGAAAAAGCTATACATCAGAAGAATTTGCAGAAAAGTTAGATCAAATCCTAATAGAAAACAGTAATATAACGTTTATTATTGGAGGAAGTTATGGATTATCAGATGCAATCAAAGAAAAAGCATCTTTGCATCTATCTTTCTCAAAAATGACTTTTCCACATCAACTATTTAGAGTAATCTTATTAGAACAAATCTATAGAGCATTTAAAATTAATCATCATGAAAATTATCATAAATAGGGGGAAATATGATAGGAAATGAGTGGGACAAATATCTAAAAGAAGAGTATCAAAAAGAATACTTTCAAAAGTTATTAGAATTTGTGAAAGAAGAGTATAAGAAAAAGACAATTTATCCAAAACAAAATGAGGTGTTTAATGCTTTTCGGTACACAGATTTTAAAAATGTAAAAGTAGTAATCTTAGGACAGGATCCATATCATGGACCGAATCAAGCAGAAGGATTATCCTTTTCTGTTCGAAATGAAGTTCAAAAACCACCGTCCCTACAAAACATTTTTAAGGAACTAGAAAGTGATTTAAAAATACCATTTCCGGAACATAACTCATTAAAACCATGGGCAAAAGAAGGAGTCCTACTACTAAATGCAGTTTTAACAGTAGAAGAACACAAGCCCACTTCTCATGCTGAAAAAGGCTGGGAAACATTTACGGATGATGTGATTAAAATAATCAATAAAAAGCCAACACCTGTAGTATTTATTCTATGGGGATCATACGCAAGAAGTAAGAAAGGGTTAATCACAAATCCAATACATAAAATTATAGAGTCACCACATCCATCTCCACTTTCCGCATACAATGGATTCTTTGGAAGCAAACCATTTTCCAAAACAAATGAATTTTTAAAACAAAACGGAATCAGAGAGATAGATTGGCGAGTAGAATAACAAAATTAGGGGAGAAAGAAGAATATGAAAGTTAACTTTAAAGAATTAGAGGACTATCTGAACGAATTTGGATATCCATATAATGAAATGATGGAATCTGAAAGTTTTGAAATACCAGAAGAAACATCATATGAATATCTAATGAATAATATGAAAGATTATAGTGATGCTATTGCAATGACGTTTTTTGGTAGAAAAATAAAATATAGCGAATTTGCAGAGGAAATCGAAAAAACGGCAAACGCAATGAAAGGCATAGGGCTTGTTGATGGAGATAGAGTAGCAACCTTAGTACCTAATATACCAGAAGCAACTTATCTACAATATGGGACATCAAAAATAGGATCTGTTCCATCTAACATAGATCCACGAACAGCAGGAAAAATGATGCTTAGCTATGTTCGAAATGAAAAAATAAAAAATATAGTAGTAGTAGATGTAATGTATGAGTCAGCTATAAGACCAATTGAACATGAACTAAAAGAACAATATGGAATTAACAGAATAATTGTGATACCTGCAACGAATGCATTACCAAAAGGACTAAAAAGAATTATAGATATTAAGAATAGAATAAGCGGAGTAAAACCAATTACTTCGGATGTTTTAGAAATTGTCTATTGGAATGATATGATCAATAATACTAAATATGAACATGCAGCCAACATAGGATTTAGACCAAATAGAGAGGCGGTAGTACAGCATTCATCAGGAACAACAAAAGGAATTCCAAAATCTATCCCATTAACCAATGAAAACATCAACTCATTTGTAGAAAAAATGAAGCCTGTTTTTTATGGAAAATATCCACCAGGAACAAGAATGCTTAACATCTTGCCATATTTTGCTTCATATGGTGCAATTAACGTTTCACATCAATCATTAAATTTAGGATTTACCTTACAACAAATCCCAGAGTTTAAATTTGAAGATTTTGGATATATAGCAGCACAACAAAAATCAGAATTACTAGTAGGAACACCTACTTGGTATGCTTTAGCTACGAAAGATAAAAGAATAAAAAAGGATTCCTTAAAACACTTGAAAATGGCAATGTCAGGTGGAGATAGTGTAGACGAAAAAACAATGACAGAAATTAATGAATTTTTAAAGTCTCATGGAGCACAATGTATTATGACAAATGGTCATGGTATGTCTGAACTTGGTGGTAGTGGATGCTATCAATTCCCTGGACATGAAAACGGTATAGGAGTAGGAGTCCCTTCTCCATATGATAAATATATTATTCTAGATGAAAAGGGAGATATCCTTCCAATGACAAGAGAAGGAGTAAAAGGTTGTGTATGGATTTATTCTCCATCTGCAACAAATGGAGTATTTGAAGGACACAGATTTGCCGAAACAAAAGAAATCAACGGTTTCAGATTTATCAATTCTAAGGATACTATGCTAATAATGCCAAACAACGAAATTACCTATATTGAAAGAGAAGATAGAGCTTTTGCTAGATTTGACGGTCATAAAATAGTACCTTTTGATGTAGAAAGCAAGTTTACTAGCCATCCACTCATTAAGCAATGCATAGTTGTGCCATATGATGATGATATAATTAATGGAAAAATGCCAATTGCCTATCTTGTATCAGAAAGAGATTTATCTCCAGAAGAACAAGACAGATTAATTACGGAAATAGTAAATGTTATGATTGAGTCAGAAGATACTAATAACAGGGACATTCCAAGGAAAATATCTTTCATTTCAGAAATTCCAACCAATGCCATGAGTAAAAATGACTTTAGAGCTTTGGAACAAAGAAAAATTGATGGATCAGAATACACTATAGATATACAAGAGACAAACTTATCATCAAGTGATGCAAGAATTATTCCACCAATAACAAGAACCGAACATAAAGTATTAAAAAAAGATAGAAAAGTTTAATCTATCTTTTTTTAACAAAGAATAAATTATATGATATACTGAAAATAGGTGATTATATGGAGACTAAGAATATTATTATTGCAGTAGTATGTCTAATTAACATTATCATTATAACTTTTAAGTTTTTCCTTTCTAAGAAAATTAGGAGCGACGAAACCAAAATATATGGATACTTATTACTAGCAATGTTAGCAGAATCAATATCTGGAATAGTTCTTTTTTTAACAATGAACTCAAACCAATTAATTATTAATATATTTAATGGCTTATATCTGGCGACCATGACTGTTTGGATAGCGTTGTTCTCGCTATACATGATAAGAATATCAGAACCAAATGACAGGAAATATCAATTAATAAAATATATAGCAGTTATATTGAATTCAGTAGCCGTTGTTTGTGCTTTTGTTCTGCCAAGAAGTATAAGCCTATCAGAAAGAAATGAATTATATGCAACAGGAGAAGCTATTACATCTATGTATATCTATAGTGGTATTTATATTCTAGTAATTAGTTATTATTTGATAAAGAATTTCAAAAAAATACTAGATAAAAGGTATTTACCAATTTTAATTCTATTATTAAGTGTCTTGATGCTAACTATTGTTCAGAATCAGTGGCCAGGATTATTCTTAGTTACCCCTTCTCACTCCTACATAGTATTCATTATGTTCTTCACAATAGAAAACCCCGATGTTAAGATGTTAAAGCAGATGGAGATGTCTAAAATTCAAGCAGAAAAGGCTAATAATGCTAAGAGTGATTTCTTATCCAGTATGTCACATGAGATTAGAACACCATTGAATGCAATTGTTGGGTTGTCAGAAGATATTGCAGACTATAAAGATCAAGTACCAGCTCAGGTAGTAGAAGATACAGAAGATATTCGTGCAGCCTCTCAAACATTACTAGAAATCGTTGGGAATATCTTAGACCTTAATAAAATTGAAAGTCAAAAGATGGAAATTCAAGAAGAAGAGTATAATCCAAAAGAAGAGATAGAAACACTTGCCAAGATAGATGCAACAAGAATTGGAGATAAACCAATTGACTTTAAAATGAATATTGCAGAAGACTTACCATATGAGTTAACCGGAGATAAAACCCACGTAAAACAAATCTTAAATAATTTATTATCAAATGCCTTTAAATATACGGAAAAAGGAGAGGTATGTCTAAATGTAAGATGTATTAATCAAAATGATATCTGTAATATGATGATTAGTGTTCGAGATACTGGTAGAGGAATCAAAGCAGAAAACATAAATAAGCTATTCACAAAATTCGAAAGACTAGGAATGGATAAGAACACAACAACAGAAGGGACAGGATTAGGACTTGCCATTACGAAAAGCTTAGTAGAAATGATGGGCGGAAGAATCAATGTAGAATCTCGCTTTGGACAAGGATCTATCTTCGTAGTGAACATTCCACAAAAAATTAAGCAATTAGAAAATCCATTAACGGATACACAAGTAATCCATTTAAATGAAATAGAAAAAGCTCAAGATACATCTGTCTATGGTCAAAAGAAGATTTTAATTGTGGATGATAATAAACTAAACATTAAAGTTGCCAGAAAAGCACTACAAGACTTCAATTTTGAAATAGAAGAATGCTATGATGGCTATGGTTGCTTAGAAAAAGTAAAATTAGGCAATGAATATGATTTAATTCTAATGGACATTATGATGCCTAATATGAGCGGAGAAACTGCTATGGAAAAACTAAAAGAGAATCCTTCCTTTAATATACCAACTATTGCTTTAACAGCAGACGCAATTGCTGGAGCAAAAGAAAAGTACCTATCTGAAGGATTTGTAGACTATATCGCCAAACCTTTTTCTAAAGCCCAAATCAAAGAAAAACTAGATATGGTATTTAAGAAATAAAGAGGACTTTAAAGAAGTTCTCTTTTTTTAGAAAAACAGAGAAAAACCTATTTCTCAACATTAAAATTGACAAAATCAAACAAATGTGTTATAATATAGCCATCTAATTGAGATAAAAGGGGGAAAATAAAATGAGTAAAAAAATAGAGTTTTTAAAATCCTTAAGAGAATTGATAACAGGAAAAGAATCTAAAAAAACAGAAGTAACCTATAATGGAAAAAAATACTTCTTAGAAGATCTTTATCAATTAACAAAAGAGGAAGAAAGTCACGTTTGTGTAAGAAAAGCAGGAGAATTTGAATTTGCACCTACTAATTTAAGTATTTCAGGAGAGCCTGGATATAGTTATATGCCAACTGTTAGATTAGATTCTTATATGGATATTACAACAGGCGAAGAGATTTGCTATGAAGGAGAAGAAAAGAAATTAGGTTATATAGTAAAACCTATGACTCAAGAAGAATTCATAGAATTCGCAGGAAGTGCTAAATAATAAAAAGAGTTTCATTACGAAACTCTTTTTTTATTCATCTTTTAATATTTCAAAATTCTCAATCTTTTCATTACTATAAAATTCTTTCTTCTTGTATCTTCTAAAGAAAGCTAAAATACTAGAAGGAAAAGATACTACTAAATGGTTATACCCAACAACCGTATCATTATAGAATTTAATAGAACCTAGAATATTCTCTTCATTCGTATTTAATTCTTCTAAAATACCAAGTAACGGTTTACTCTTTAATAGCTTTTCATTCTCATCAAGAATCTTAAAAAACTCATTATAGGTCCTTTTTAATAAGAAATGAATCTCAAAATTATTAGAATTTTCAGGAACATTCTCTAAATCGGATAAAACATCTTCTTTTTTTATTTCTTTTTCAATAATAGGTTTTGCGCGATTTAATAGTTCCTCTTTTTTCTGTAAATATAAACTAATATCTTCTTGAGCTTTATCTATCTTAATAATTGCCAATTGAAATTTATTATTTTGTATTGCAAAAACAAATAACAGAATAGAAATAGCAATAACGCTTCCCAAAATAATCTCTAATATCATATTAACCTCCATACTCTATATAAATTATAACAATTTTACCTACTTCTTACAATCCTCTTTGTATTTTATTATTAGACTCTCTCCATCCAGGTAAAGAATAGCCCATTTCCTCAAGATAAGAAAGTAAGAAGCTTTCATCCACACCATATTCTAAAGGCAAAAAATCCATTGGAATATTTTGATTAATAATATCTCGATAATGCCAATAAAAATTACGGATTTGTGCTTCATCTTGGTAAGGAATACACTGAAGAGTATCTAGATTTTTCTTTATATACATTTTTGCTAAAAAACTAGAAATATCTTTGGTAAGAGAAGAAATATAATGCCTCATTAAAAATAGATTTTGAAGAAAAGGAAGATCCGTGGTAACAAAAGTGAAGTGATCTAATTTTCGAATAAAATCATCCGATTGTTTTCGATCTAAATAATGCTCTAAAGAAAGAGATAAACCTAAATAATTTGCATTCATATAAAGTCCTGTCATCTTTTCTTCTCCCAAAATAGAGTTTAGAACATTCACAACAGAAATCTCAAATAAGTAACCAACACTATCTTCATCAAGCCCAAAATATTTCACAGTTAAAAATTCTGTAAAGCCCTCATTAATTCCCCATCCACGATTTACGGTGTAATCATGAAAGCCAACCTTTTTTTCATGGCAACTAGCAAGATGAAAAAATTCATGAAAAAGAGTATAATCAAGTTCTTCTGTTGCATCATCTTTATAAAGAATTTCATTCTTTTTACGATTGAAAGCACCCACTGCTTGAGAAGGCATTCTTTTTTTCTTAACTAGTTTTAGTGTACGAATATTCTGATAAAAATGATTAACAACATCCTCTGGAAAGTTTTTTTCCAAAACATCAATAAATTCACTAATAATAGGTCTAACATATCCACGAAAGTCTGGAATTTCACGCTGTTGAATTTTGATTTTAATAGATTCGTTTTGTTCCATCTCTTCACCTTCTAACCCATCCATCCTACGATGATATTATAACAAATCAAGCTTTATAAAACAATATAAGGAAAAAGAAAACGGATGATTTCTATCCGTTTTCTTCATAAACAATCTCATCAAAAGTAGGATCCGTTTCCTTAGGTTCTGTTCCTTTTAAATAATACATTAATTTCTTATTTTTAGAAGGATCTTCTAAAGGCTTGCCGGAAATAGGATCCACTAACATAGCTACCACATTTTTAGGCTTTTCATACCATCCATCTGTCTCTGGAAGATCTTCTTCTATTTCCTCTACGGTTTGATACCAGATATTTTGTGCATACTTATAATCAGAAGTAGTTAAGTCTTGATTATCATCATAGCCAACCCATACCGCACAAACGATGTTTTTATTAAAACCAATATTCCAATTATCTCCACTAGTTGTCCCACTTTTTAAGGCATAAGTGTGCTTTAATTTAGAAGATAAGCTAATTGCAGTAGGATAATTATAATCAATATACAAAGGATCATAAGTAGCCGTTAATAGTTGATTTAAGATAAAAACAAGACTAGGATTTAGGACAAGTTCTTTATTTTCATCATTTTGATAAAGAACATGATCCTCTCCATCTAGAACTTTAGTAATAAAATGAGGGGTAACTTTATATCCTAAATTTGCAAAAGCAGAATATCCTGCTGCCATATGTAGAATATTGATCTCATTCGTACCTAAAGGAAGGGACGGAACACTTTCTAATTTTTCAGTAATTCCCACTCTTCTAGCCACTTGAATCAAGGAATCATATCCTAAAAAGGTATGAGTCTTCACGGCATATATGTTTTCGCTATATGCGATGGCAGTTCCCATAGAAATAGGCTTCTCTCCATATTTATCATTATAGTTAACAGGAGAATAGGTCTTTCCATCCTCAAGAGAAAAGGTTGTTTTTTCACTAATAAAGGAAGAACTAGCAGTGAAACCATTCTCTAAAGCAGCATAATATAAATAAGGTTTCATAGTAGATCCAACTTGTCTCATAGAAGACATTGCCCGATTATAAGAAGAAGTATTATAATCTCTTCCTCCAATTAAGGCTAATATTCCACCAGTACTAGGATTCATCACAACTGCGGCGGTTTCTAAAGTAGAATCATATGGAAAAGAATCTTTTATATTTTTTTCTAAAATACTCTGTGCCATATAGTCTAGAGTTGTATAAATTTTAAGACCACCAACATCACTATATTTTTTAGGAATGGTAGGGATATCATTTAATTCTTGCATCACGGCATCTTGAAAATAATGAATACTAGAAAGAATTTCATTTTCTTCTGCACCTAAAATTACCAATTCTTCTTGAAAAGCATTCTCTGCCTCTTCTTCCGAAATAATCCCATTAGAAGAAAGTTGAAATAAAACCATCTTTTGTCTATTCTTAGCCTCTTCATAGTGCGAAAGAGGAGAATAATTACTAGGAGCCTTAGGAATAGCCGCTAATAGAGAAGCTTCCGCTAAAGAAAGATCTTTAGCATCTTTTCCAAAGTAGAACTTACTAGCATTTTCCACTCCGTACTTACCATGGCCATAATTAATAGTATTCAAATATCCCTCTAAAATCTCGTCTTTACTATAGTTAGCCTCTATCCGTAAAGTATACCAAGCTTCATCCCATTTCCTTTTCCAAGTCTTTTCAAAATCCAAGAATAAGTTCTTCGCATATTGTTGAGTAATCGTAGAAGCACCTTGATCCATACTACGATTTTTTAAATTAGTAAGGAAAGCTTTCCCAATCCTTAAAAAATCAAAACCAAAATGTTGATAGAAATGTTTATCTTCCGTATAAATAGTAGATTGTATCAAATAAGGACTGATTTCATCTAAAGAGACCCATTCTTTAGATTCACTTCCTTTAAAATACTCCATTTGATTTTGATCATAAAGAATAATATGATTAGCACTATTAATCGTAATTTTAGGAGCACTTTTAACGTATAAATAACATCCTCCACAAGCAATGACTAAAAAAAGAAGAAATAAACAAAACGATTTAAGGAAAAAACGAAGAATTTTCATAGGGCCTCCTATCTTTATTTAGTATTAGAAAGAAAGAAGAAAATATGTATAAAAAATAAGAATACTATGATATAATCTTGTAGAGAAATTTCAAGTAGGTGGAAGTATGCCAAAAATAAAGATACGAGTATCAATTATTCAAGAAGAAAAAGAAACAAAAGAAGAAGTAAATGCAATTTATCAAGACAATATTTTTAAATATCAAGAGGATAAAAAGACAAAAGTCATACTAGATCTCAATCAAAACATCCTCCTACGAGAAAATAAAGAATTAAAAATGAAATATATCTTTCAGGAAAAAGAGGAAACAGATGGTATAATAGAATCAAAAGAATTGGGCAAAAAAATAATGGTAAAAATCAAAACAAAGAAAATTGAAAGAAAGGAAAATGATATTAAAATTACTTTCCAAGTTGAAGACCAATCATTTTTATATCATATTGAGGTGTTAAAATGAGCATATTAAAAGAGTTAGAACAAGATCTAAAACAAATCGTAAAAGAAGCTGGATATGAAGTAGAAAGATTAGCTTTAGAAGAATCTAATCGTAAAGATCTAGGAGAATATCAGTTAAATGATGCTATGCAACTGGCTAAGATTTATCATGAAAATCCAAGAGAAATTGCCGAAAAAATAGCAAAGAAGATAGAAGAGAGTCCTCGCTATGAAAAAATCAATATTGCAGGACCAGGATTTATTAATATTAGCTTAAAAGAAACTTATTTATGTGAAATTGCGAATCGAATGAAGGAAGACATCTTCTCTAATATAGATAAAAAAGAGCCAAAAAAAGTTTTGATTGATTATGGTGGAGCCAATGTTGCGAAGGCCTTACATGTTGGACATCTAAGAAGTGCAAATATTGGAGAAGCTTTAAAAAGATTAGCAAAATTATTAGGCTATGACGCGATTGGGGATGCCCATTTAGGAGATTATGGTAGACCTCTTGGTTTTGTCATCCAAGAAATCAAAGAAAGATATCCCAATTTAGCTTACTTTGACGAAAATTATACAGGAAACTATGAGGAAATAGAGTTACCAATTACCAACAAAGACCTAGAAACTTTCTATCCAATTGCTTCTGCCAAAGCAAAAGAGGATGAAACTTATCTAGAAAAGGGTAGAGAAATTGCAGCTAAGATTCAAAATCATGAAAAAGGATACTATGATCTATGGAAAAAAATTGTAGATATCTCTAAGAAAGATATTAAAGAAACCTATGATAAATTAAATGTTCACTTTGAAATTTGGAATGGTGAAAGTGATGAAATGGAGTATTATTCACTTCTAGAAGAAAAATGCGCTCCTTTCCTAGAAGATAGTAATGGTGCAAAAATAATTGAAGTAAAAGAAGAGAATGATATTGCACCAATGCCTCCATTACTATTTATCAAATCTAATGGTTCTGTTTCTTATGAAACAACAGATTTAGCGACCATTTTAGGAAGAAATAAAAATGTTCATCCAGATGAAATATGGTATGTAGTAGATGGAAGACAAAGCCTTCACTTTGATCAAGTCTTTCGTGTTGCTAAAAAAGCAAAATTAATTGATGAAAATCAAAGATTAGAACATGTCGGCTTTGGAACCATGAATGGAAAAGATGGAAAGCCATTTAAAACAAGAGATGGCGGAGTAATGTCTTTAAAAGAGTTAATGCAAATTGTATATGAAGAAACGTATAAAAGAATAACCAACGCCTCCATTCCAGAAGAAGAAAAGAAGAATATTGCGGAAGAAGTAGCTATTGCTACATTAAAATATGCAGATTTACTTCCTTTTAGAGGAACAGATTATATCTTTGAAGTAGAAAAATTCTCTGATTTAGAAGGAAAAACAGGACCATATCTTTTATATTCTACGATTAGAATGAAATCCCTTTTAAAGAAAGCAGAAGACATGCCTCAGGAAAAAGTAAAGAAACTAAAAGGATCAGTAGAAAGAGAAATTATTCTATCTTTACTAACCCTTCCAGTTGTATTGAATAAATCAATAGAAACAAAATCTCTAAATGAAATAGCAGAGTACCTATACAGATTAACCTCTCTTTATAATAAATTCTATGCTGATAATCGTATTCTAACAGAGGAAGACGAAGAAATAAGAGAGTCTTGGATTGCTTTAACACAATTGGTTTACCAAGTAAATGCAATGCTTTTAAATACATTAGGTATCACGGTACCAAATAAAATGTAAAAAACTATTGCGTATAGGAAAGTTATATGATATAAAATTATTGGTAATTTTTCAAATACCACACAAAAATGAAAAAAATACATATAATGTTTTGATACAGGAGGAGTACTATGAGCCTTAAATCAATGAAAAAAGAAGAATTAGAGCTGTTATCCAATAAGGATATTGCTTACATGATTCTAGAAGAAAGTAAAAGAAAACTAAATACAGCTGATATTTTTACAAAGATTATTAAATTATTAGAATTACCAGAAAGTACATTTGAAAAGAAAATAGCAGATTTCTATACTGCTCTTGCAACCGATAAAAGATTTATCCTATTAGATAATGGAAAATGGGATTTAAGAAGTAATCATACCTCTGATAAAGTCATCAAAGTAACTGATGAAGATGAGGAAGAAGAAGTAGACTCAGAAGAAGAAAAAGAAACAGAAGAAGAAGAGGAAGAAGATAGCTTCGATGATACAGAAGATGAAGAGTATGATGAAGACACCAATGAAGAATTAAAAGACTTGGTAATTATCGATGAAGATGAACTAGAACTAGAAGAATAGTCTAGTTTTTTTATGAAAGAAATTGTCATTTCCTACCTAATATGATAGTATTAAAAATAGGATAATGTAGAAGATAAGAAAGATGGTGACAAGAAATTCTGCTAAATTTAAGTTTGAACAGACGAGTGCAATATTATCTAATACTAACTGTTGAAAAAATAAGATAAGTAAGCCAACTTCATCGCAATATAGAAAGGAGAGAAAGAAATGCTTATTCGAATCAAAAGAAAACTACAAGCTAATAAAAAGAAAAATAGTATTATTCTTTTTGTATCCTTTTTTCTAATTAATTTAATTGCACTAGGATATTCTGCTTTACAGCAAAATTTAATGATAACAGGAGAAGTAAACTATGTATCAACCGGTGGAAACAGGTTATATGATGTATTGAAAAATGAGGCTTTAAATGAAGAATTAGCGGTAGAATATACAGGGACTCATCAAGACGCAGTGGACGGTAGCGGTACTAAAAAAATTTATCATTACTATGCAACTACAAATGCAGAAGGAACAAGTATTTTAAACAAAAATAATGTTATTTTTGGTAATCAATGTTGGCAAATGATTAGAACAACAGATACTGGTGGAGTACGAATGATATACAACGGAGAAGCTGTTAATAATCAATGTTTAAGTACCAGAGGCACTCATATTGGGTATTCTGCATCAACGAGCAAGGATCTAAGCTCACAATACTATTATGGAACAGATTATACCTATAATTCTACAACCGGATATTTTTTTCTCTCAGGAAATATTGTTTCATCCATATGGAGTAATGCCAGTTATCAAGATCTTGTGGGTAAGTATACATGCATGACTTCTTCGGCGACTATAGGTTGTACAGAATTGCTTTTAGTTGAAGAATATAGTAGTGCAACCAATGCTTTTGTTCTTTCTATTAAAGCTAATGCTAATTATGATAATATTGGAGTAAGTCCTCTCGTTCATGCTTCTAGTGGAACAGCAAATACATATGGCTATAGCAATGGATATATGTATAAAAAAAAGTACTATTATGGTACATATAGTTACAGCAATACTTCAACTACAAGTTCGGATGCATATAAGTTTAAATTTTCTTCAAGTTTTACTTATGATGGAACAAACTATACCTTAGTTTCTTCTTCTAATTCATTAGGGGCAGAGGGACAGTATACATGTTATAGTAAGACTGCAACCACTTGCTCGACTATATATTATATTCTGCATAAAAATCCGCATGGAGGACTTAATAGTGGCTATACTAACGTAACCTATGCCTTACTAACAGATGGAGATAGTGCTGCAACAATGGAGGAAAATCTTTTTAGTGCAAGTGACATCAATCAAAAAGACTCTACCATTAAGTTTTCAATAGATAAGTGGTATGAAAAAAATTTACTAGGATATGAGGATTATTTAGACTACTCAATTTATTGCAACAATAGAGTAAGAACTAGTAATGTATTATACAATATCGTTTATACAGATAGAAGTAGACAAAAGAATTTAAGTTGTAATCAATTAACAGATAGATTCAGTGTGCTAAATAATAGTGCAAAATTAACATATTCAATTGCTCTAGCCACAACACCAGAATTAGACTTATTAAATAATAATAACGCAAGAACTACAACAAGTAGTTCATATCTAATGACACCTTACAATGAAACTGTAAATGACTTTTTAAAATCAGATGGTGGATTTTTAGAGGATGGAGGATCGTATGGAACCAATACAGCATATGGAGTAAGGCCGGTTATTACTTTAAATTATAACACAACCTATACAAGTGGATTGGGAACACAAACAGCTCCATATATAGTTAATGCAATACCACTTGTTGGAAAAATTGAATTTAGGAAGAATGAAATATCTTTAGCAGTAAATTCTACATATGAATTAGAAGCACATATAATACCAGAAAATGCAACTAATTCAACAATTACATGGGTTAGTAGTGACAATAACGTAGCAACAGTAGACAGTAATGGGATAATTACGGGAGTTAGTATAGGAAGAACAACAATTACTGCAACCGCTGGAGGCTTTTCTGCAAGTGTCATATGCAATGTTGAAGCAGAAGGGAATTTCAAAGATGATTCATGGTCAACAATCATAAATAATGTTAGAAGTAATCACATAGGATTATATCATGTAGGAGATACCAAAGAAGTTGACATGGGGACTTTAGGAGTGCATACAGTAAGAATTGCAAATATTTCATCACCAAATGAATGTAAAACAGCAAATTTTTCTCAAACAGCCTGTGGATTTGTTTTGGAATTTGCAGATATTATCACAACTCATAATATGAATGGCAGTGAGA
>JAFRIU010000027.1 GCA_017432645.1 Bacilli bacterium | reverse complement strand
TATTTAATCATTTGATGTACACAATATCTAAGTTTTCAGAGAATTATTTCTCTATACTTTTCTACGTGACGATAGCTAGTGAGGTACACCTGTTCCCATCCCGAACACAGAAGTTAAGCCACTAAACGCCGACAATAGTGTATGCGAAGATAGGTAGTTGCGTAGAATTTTTTTTGTTTTAAAATAACAACATGGTTGTTATTTTTTTGTTATAATGAAAAAGGAGATGATTTCATGAGAAAAGAGGAATTAGAAGAATACTTAAATCTTGGTATGTCTACTGGAGCAGATGCGGTAGAGTTATATTACGAAGAAAGTAAAAAAAATCATTATCGTTATAATGATTCTAAATTGGATACTGTTGATTCTTCTTTCCAGAAGGGATTAGGAATTCGAATTATAAAGGGAGAAGAGAGCTTTTATACTTCTACCAGTATTTTGACTAAGAAGAATATTACTATTTGTATTCAAGAACTATTAAAAAACTTTCCACAGGAATTGGGGAAAAAAGTTTTTTTGAATGATTTAGAGGATAGAAGAACTAAACCTATTATTTCTCATGGTGAGTATCCGATTGAGAAAAAGAAGCAAATTCTTTCTAGAATTGATGAAGTTGCGAGAAGTGTTTCTCCTCTTGTTGTGCAGGTATCTGCTGGTATTTTGGAGATGGATAAAGAGTTTATCGTCGCTAATTCTAGTTCTAAATATGTTACGGGTAATTCTTTTTTAACTAGGGTTATGGCAGCTATTTATGCGGAAAAAGATGGCAGAAAAGAACATGAATTTACTGATTTTGGTAGAGGAATGGGATATGAATTTTTAGAAGGCTGGAATTTGGAAAAACAAATTCATAAGACAGCAAATACAGCAGTCGAAAAGCTAGATGCGGTTGATTTTAAAGGTGGAAAGATGCCTGTTGTGATCGCACCTGGTTTTGGTGCGGTTATTTTCCACGAAGCTTGTGGACATGGCCTAGAAGCGACTTCTGTAGCTCCTCATTTATCTGTTTTTTCAGATGATTATGGAAAGATGGTCGCTACTTCTAAGGTAACATTGATTGATGATGGTACGATTTCTGGTGCTTGGGGTAGCTCACTTGTCGATGATGAAGGAAGAAATACAGAAAAGAATATTTTGATTGAGAATGGTGTTTTGAAGACGTTTTTAGTTGACTCTTTTCATAGTGAACAGATGCATATGGATCCTAATGGTTGTGGAAGAAGAGAGAGCTATCGTTATGCCCCAACATCCCGTATGAGTAATACTTATTTAGCTATTGGCAAAGATAAAATAGAGAATATGATTCAAAGTATTGATTATGGTGTCTATTGTGAGAAGATGAGTGGTGGAAGTGTGAATCCAGCAACAGGGGATTTTAACTTCGCGGTGGATACGGCTAGACTTATTGAGAATGGAAAAGTGAAACATCTTCTAAAAGGAATTACCTTGATTGGAAATAGTAAAGATATTTTAAAGAATGTAGAAATGGTTTCTGATGATTTAACTCTATCTGCAGGTTTTTGTGGTAGTAAAAGTGGAATGATTCCTGTTACGATTGGGCAACCGACTATTAAGGTTAGTAGTATATTAGTAGGAGGGAAGGAAGAATGAGTTATAAAGATTTTTTTGAAAAAGCAAAAGTTAAGCAATTTCATTCTGTTCAAGTTACAGAAAAACATGTTGTAGATAGTTCTTTTGAGGTCATTAATGGAAAGCTAGAATCATTTGATAATTATGACAATACAGATTATCAGATAAAAGCTGAAATAGACGGAAAAACGGTTAAGATAAATTCTAATTATTTGGGAGAAGATGTATTGGATAGCTTAAAAATGCAAATAGAAGCTACCGATTCTAAATATGAAGATGAGTATTTAGAAAAAAGTGAGAATTTACCGGTACCTTTAGCTCTTTCTTTTGATGTTCATGAAGAAATGGAACAGGTAAAAGCTTTGGAATCTGTTCGTAAAAAATATTCACAGGTAGTAAAAATGACTTCTTATTTTGATGAAATCTATACGAATACTAGAATTGTCAATTCTAATGGTGTTGATATTTCAACAGATTCTCATCTATGTAGTTTTGCCTTGGAAGTTGTGATTCAAAATGGTGAGCGTTTTACTAGTTTTGATCGTAAAATTTTAACAACTAATAAGAAAGATATTTCAATTGAAAATTTTGCAAGAGAAGTTATAGAAAAAGGTATTTTAGGAATTCATCAAGAGAAATTGGAAACTAAGAAATATGATATTGTATTGGATTCTAGTGTAGCTGGTAATATTTTAAGACATCTTATTCCTATGGCGTCTGCTTCTAATATTCGTAAGAAAGTATCTTGCTTTGAGAATCGGTTAAATCAAAAGATTTTTAGTAATAAAATTACTATTGTGGAAGATCCTACCAATTCTAATTATCCTGGTTATCGTCTGTTTGATGATGAGGGAGTAAGAACTACTAACAAAACGGTAGTAGAAGAGGGAGCTTTGAAGACCTATTTTTATAATATTAAGGAAGCTAAAATTCAAAAGATTCCTTCTACTGGAAATGGATATGGTGAGATTGAAACAAGAAGTATGATTTTGATTCCTGGAGAGAAGTCTTTGGATGAGTTGCTTCATTCTATGAGAAATGGTATTTATATTGTAGATTTTATGGGAGCAAGTGGTACTTCGATTAATACTGTGAATGGGGATATTTCTCTTCAAGTATTTGGCTTTCTAATAAAAGAAGGGAAGATTGTATCTGGAATCGAACCAGCTGTGATGACTACTACGATTTTTGAATTATTCTCTCATGTAGAGGAGGTTGGAGATGATTTGATATTTACTAGGCAATCTGCTGCTTCTCCGTCTCTTTATATCCAAGATATTTCTATTGCTGGATAAGGCATTGTTTACAAAAAAATATGTTTGAAGAGTTGTATAACTCTTTTTTTTTGATATAATAAGGAATAGGTGATAGAAATGGATTTTAAAATTACAACTTATTCAGAGGAAGAGACAATTGAATTAGCTCAGAATATTGAATCAGAGAAGTTTCCTAATATGGTTATTTGTTTAATGGGAGACTTAGGTACGGGGAAAACGGTTTTTACGAAAGGATTTGCGCAAGCATTAGAAGTCGCAGAAGAAGTTACTTCTCCAACATTTACTATTATTAAAGAGTATACTTCAGGCCAAATGCCTTTGTATCATATGGATGTATATCGCTTAGATGGAAAAGTAGAGGATTTAGGAATAGAAGAATACTATACAAAAAAAGGAATTACGATTATTGAATGGGCAGATATGATTGAGGATTATTTGCCGGAAAAGAGATTAGATATTCATATTAAGAGTTCCGATGATGATGAGAATAAGAGAACGATTACGATTACTCCACATGGTGCCAAATATGAAGAATTATGTGAGGCTATTTTATGAGATATTTATATATAGATACTTCTTCTAGTTATTTATATAGTGCCATTGTGGAAGATGATCAGTTATTAGCTGAAATTCAAGAAGAGTATGGTCAAAGCTTGTCTGAGATTACTCTTCCGAAGATTTCTTTTTTGTTTCAGCAAGCAAAGTTATCTCCTAAAGATATTGATAAAATTATTGTAGTGAATGGTCCTGGTAGTTTTACAGGTATCCGTATTGGTCTTACGATTGCGAAGGTCTATGCTTGGAGTTTACAGATTCCAATTACTACGATTTATTCTTTAGAAGCTATGGCTTTATCTAGTGACAAAAAAACAATTCATATTCCTCTTATTAATGCTAGACGTGGATATGTATTTGCAGCTATTTATGATGAGAATCAAAATGTCATTTTGAAACCACGATATATTCTTTTACAAGAATTGCAGAATTATTGGAAGAAGTATGATTCTTATGAGATCATTACTAATGATGTTTTTGAAGGAATAGAAAATACTACTAAGTATGTTCCTAATTTATTGAAGATTGTTCAACATTTTAAGGATAAGAGTGAGATCAATCCACATGCTGTTAATCCTGAGTATTTGAAATTAACAGAAGCAGAAGAGAGTAAATTATGATTTTAGAAATTACTCAAGAGAATATAGATGAAATTAAAGACTCTTTTCTTTCTAAAGATTATGTTTTAAAAGAATTAGTAGAAAATCCATTTGCTCATTTTTTCATTTTGAAGGAGAAAGAAGAAGTAATTGGATATTTGTATTATAGTGATATATATGAGAGAGCTGAGATTAATCAATTTGAAATTTTAGAATCTCATAGGAATTGTGGAAAAGGGCAATTCTTACTAGATTATTTTTTAAAGTCTATTCATAAAGATGTTACTTTAGAAGTAAAGTCAGATAATTTATCTGCTATCCATTTATATCTTAAAAATGGATTTGTGAAAAAAGCCATTCGCGAAGGATATTATCAAGGGGTAGATGGAATTTTGATGGAAAGGAAGAAGATATGAAAGATATGTACATATTAGGTATAGAGAGTAGTTGTGATGAAACTAGTGCCTCTATTGTTAAGAATGGAACAGAAGAGATTGCGACTGTGATATCTTCTCAGATTGATATTCATAAAGATTATGGTGGAGTTGTTCCCGAAATTGCTAGTAGACATCACGTAAAGAACATTACAATTGTATTAGAAGAGTGTTTAGAAAAAGCTAATATGAAGATGGAAGATATTGATGCTATTGCGATTACTTATGGGCCTGGATTAATTGGTTCTTTACTAGTCGGATTAGAAGCAGCAAAAACATTGTCTTTTGTTTATCAAAAACCATTAATTCCTGTTCATCATATTGCTGGACATATTTATGCTAATAGTTTGGTTGGGGAATTGCAATTTCCATTACTTGCTGTTGTAGTTAGTGGTGGACATACTGAAATTATTGAAATGAGAGATCATTATCAGTTTGAAAAACTGGGTGGAACACTGGATGATGCAATTGGGGAATGTTATGACAAGGTTGCAAGAGTTATTGGATTGGAATATCCAGGTGGACCGAAGATTGATCAATTATCTGTAGAAGGTGAGCCTACCTATAAGCTTCCTTTACCGTTACAAGATGGTAGTTATCATTTTTCTTTTAGTGGTTTGAAAAGTGCCGTTATCAATTTAGTTCATAATGAAGAACAAAGAGGGCAAGAAATTCGTCAAGCTGATTTAGCTGCTTCTTTTCAAAAAATTGCAGTTTCTTCTATTACTAGTAAAGTAAGAAAAGCTATTGTAGATAAAGGTATTCAAAATGTTATTGTAGCTGGTGGTGTTGCGGCTAATAAAGGTCTTAGAAAGGCTATGGAAGAATTATGTGATGAATTACATGTTCATTTATCGATTCCTCCTATGAGGTATTGTACGGATAATGGTACGATGATTGCTGCTGCTGGATACTATGCTTATTTGCAAGGAAGAAGAGCAGATTTAAGCTTAAATGCAAAGTCTCAAGATACATTGAAATAGTGTATCTTTTTTTACAAAAAAAAGAAGAAGAAATTCTTCTTCTTTTCAATATACATGTTTAAAAAACTAATCCAATGATGATACTAAGTAGTGCCACTACAAGAATATATAGGAACCAACATGGAAGTTTCATCGACACCACCTCCTATGTATATCTACTATACTGTATGAGAACGGTGTGGACTTAAATAATGAACATAACTACTTTTATAAGCTTTTTTTCATAATTTTTACACGTTCTATGTCGTGTTCTGTTATTCCGTTTACGATAGAGCAAATGCCACTATTCCATTTTGCGAATCCTTGAGATATGAAAAGATATCCTCTTCCAAATTCACGAACTCCACGACAAGGAGCTCCTGGTACTGGGAAGACAAGTGGCATGAAGAATAATCCGACGTCTGTATTCTTTAGATAAGGGTCTAATATTTTTGGTAAATATCCGTCATGTTCGTGTCCTGCAATTCCTAAGTCAAAAAGTTTGAAATCACTGATTGCTTGGCAAACTCTTTCATTGCAAAGAAGGTGTGGACTGTGGTTCAAAAGAATGTTGTAGTTTCCTTCTGAAATATGGAAGTTGCACTTTAGATAGTCCTCTATAAATAAGTCTTCTGTTCTTCTATCTCTATATTTTAAATAAGTTTCATATCTTGGGTTTAATCCATAGATGAATAAGTCACCAAGTTGAAGCTGTTCGTTATCCAAATAGTAAAAGTTTGGAATAGTACTTAAAAATCTAAGATAAGATAGAGCTTTTTCGTTTTTTCCATATTTTCTGGAAAAGAAGCTTTTTGTATCAAAGCTTGCAATATCATGGTTACCGGCTATCGCTATTACTGGACATACTTCTGTGATACAACGAATAAATCTTTCAAAGAATTGTTTTGACTTAGTAGAGTTTAAGTTTGTATCGAAGATATCACCAGGCATGATGATATAGTCAGGATTTTGTTTTATAATTTCATCCATTAATAAAATATACCAGGTTGGGTCATCATTATCGTGGTAGTGTAAGTCTGAGATAACTAAAATATCGGTATTTTTTTCATTAGGATAATGTGGGCTTTGTATGATTTCTTCTTCTAGATAAATTTTTTTCTTCATTTTTCCTCATCTGCGGCATGTTATACCATATTTTCCTTAAAAAGTCAATTTTTGCTGGGGAGTGGAAAAAGTCTAAAAAGATTGAAAAAGACTCCTTTTTGTGATATATTTATAGCGAAAGAGAAAAGAGGAAATGTATGATATCATTATTAAAAATAACTTGTTCATCTACTTCTTTAAAGTTAACTTTGAAGGCATTAAAAACCGTTTTTACTATTATAGAAGTTTTAGCTCCTATTGTATTAATTGTTTCTTTATCTATGCATTTTATTACATTAATATCTAATCCAGAAGAAAAAAAGACTCCTAAGAAGTTAATTAATTCTGTTCTTGCGACAGTCATTATCTTCTTTATTCCTTTTTTAGTTAACTTTATTTTAAAACTATTAGGAGAAGAGTATGCAATTAGTTCTTGTTGGAATAATCTTAAAATTATGTTGAGTACTTTTGTTTGAAAAATATATTAATTATATTTTTCTTTTTTTTTCAAAAGAATTTGTACATAATCAATGATAATATACATGATATAGGATAATACTCCTAGGATGAATATGCTGGTGATTACTAGATCTAGTTGAAAGATTTGAGAACCATACATAATTAAATAGCCTAATCCTTTTTTGGATACTAATAGTTCTCCCATAATTACTCCTACTAAACTCATGGAAATATTAACTTTTAGTGCAGCTATGATGTTTTCAATATTGTATGGTAAAATGAGTTTCCAAAAAGTTTGAATGGAAGATGCATGTAGACTTTTAAATAAAATAAGATATACCATAGGTGTTGAGATAAAACTTGTGTAAATACTGATGATAGTTGTGAAAATACTGATGAGTAGAGCCATACAGATGATGGAATGTATATCGGCACCGACCCAAATAATAATAAGTGGACCAAGAGCTACTTTTGGAAGGGAATTTAAAATTGTGATATAGGGATCTAAGATTTTCGCAAGTTTTTCAAATCTCCATAGTAAAAAAGCTATGAAGATTCCTCCTATAGAAGAGAGAAGAAAAGAAATTCCTACTTCATATGTGGTAATCCAAATGTGTTTTCCTAATTGTCCATTTATGAGTAATGTTTTTATAGTAGATAGTATTTTACTTGGACTGGAATATAGAAAGGTATTTAGTATTTCTTTTTGAGCTAGTATTTCCCAGAAAGATAAGAAGATGATGAAGAGGAATACTTTTCCAAAAAGAATTATTCTCCTTTCTTTTTTTAATTGTTTTATATATAAAGTATGTTCTTCGCTAAATGTGAACATCTAGATCCCTCCATATTCTTTCATAGTATTTAGAGAAGTATTTACTTTTTCTATTTTCTATAGGAGTAGATTCTGTTTCTAAGTGAATTGGTATAATCTCTTTTATAATAGCTGGTCTTTTTGTTAGAACGATAATACGATCAGACATACTGATAGCCTGTGAAATATCATGCGTTACCATGATGGCAGTTTTTCCTTCTTTTTTGATGATGTTATAGATATCATTACTGATTGCTAGGGAAGATTGATAATCTAGGGCAGAAGTTGCTTCATCTAAAAGTAGAATATCTGGTTTTAGTGCTAAGGTACGAATCAGTGCACATCTTTGTTTCATACCACCTGATAAGCTGTTTGGATACTTATTTAGAAATTCTCCTAGACCATAAGTATCTAGTAAATGTATTACATAGTCTTTGTTTTCTTTTGTTAGATTGTGACTTAATTCTAGTCCTAATAAGGCGTTTTCTAATACGGTTTTATAAGGAAGTAGGGCATCTTCTTGTAACATGTATGCTAGGTGACATTTATTTTTTAATTCAATCGTTCCGAAAGAAGGGGTCGTTAATCCGCTAAGGATGGAAAGAATAGTGGATTTTCCACATCCACTTGGTCCAATGATTGAGATAAATTCATTTGGATACACAGAAAAACTAATATCTTCTAATGCCAGAATCTCTTCTGTTGGAGTTTGATATTTCTTTTTTAAATGAGTTATTTTTAGGATTTCTTTCATATTTCCTCCTCCATTATGGTATTGTATGTTTTCTTCTGAAAAATGGTAGGGCAAAAAAAAGAGAGAGGTCTCTCATTTCTCTTTATACATTAAATCCTTATAGTTTACTTTTTCTTTTAATTCTCCATAGTCAATCATGATATCTTGTAAATGATCGAAGGATTCTTTTGAAAATTCCGTCGTAAGTGGCCAGGTATCATTTTCTTGGTACCTTTTTATAGCATCTGCTAGTTCTTTTATTGATGAGTCTGCAAATTGAGGTAGAATGATTGAGGCGATTTCTTCATTGGAGTGTGTATGAACATAATCTAGTCCCTTTTGAATAGCTTTTGTGAATCTTTTAATTAAGTCTCGGTGTTCTTGGATGTAACTAATTCGAGCAGAGTAAGATGTATAGGGAACATTTCCTCCTAATTCTCCAATACTAGCTACTACATAACCATAACCTTGTTTTTCTATCATCGTAGCCGTTGGCTCGAATAAAGTTACAAAATCTCCTTGTCCACTAATAAAGGCTCCTCCCATTGAAGCAAAGGCAATGGAGGTATCAATTTCTACTTCCTCTCTGGGATCGATTCCATGTGTTTTTAGAGCATATTCTAAAGTCATTTCTGGCATTCCAGCAGCTCTTCCTCCGATAATTGTTTTTCCTTTTAAGTCTTCTAATGTGAAAGATGAATATTTTTCTCTAGATACTAAGAAAGATCCATCTTTTTGTGTTAACTGTGCAAAGGTTTTTAAGTAGTCTTTTTCTCCACCATTATAGACATAGATTGTTGCTTCACTACCACAAAAGCCAATATCCGCATCTTTTGATAATAAAGCAGCTGTAACTTTATCTGCTCCGCTTGCTAGGAAAAGTTCTAAATTGATTCCTTCCTCTTCAAAGTATTTGTTTTCTATACTGACATACATCGGTGCATAAAAGACTGTGTGTGCCACTTCTGCAAGCCTTATTTTTTCTAATGTCTTGGTATTTTTTGAATGATTTCCATTCCAAAAAACAGATGATCCTATTAGAAAGATGATGATGACACTTAAAAGATAATGTATTTTTTTCTTTTTCATAATTATTCTCCTTATCAGTGTATTATATGAAAAAGGAGGGAATGTGTTATTTCTAGTGAAATTATTGAATCCTATATATTTTTATGGTACAATAAAGCCACTTAAATGAGGTGAGGTTATGAGGAAAAAATTTGTAAAACTTTTTGTCTTGCTGTTTTGTGCATTTTTATTTCCATTTTCTATTCGAGCAGTTACTACATCTATTCGTTTGTATACGAAAGGGGAAACAAAGTCTTATGTAGCTGGAGTAAAGGTTACTTATATGATGTCTGGTGATGATAAGTATTCTTTCTATTCTTTAGATAATAAGGCAGTAAAGAATGTTATTATTTATCCAAAAGATGGAATCAGTAAGGATGGTGGATTAGTTTATATTTTAAAAAATGGCTATCCTAATCAACCTATCACAGGAGATAAAGATAAGGACTATTATATTACTCAGACAGCTATTTGGTGGTATCGAGATTTAGTAAATGGTACGAATAATTTAAATTCTAATTTTAAAGTTGGTGGTGCAGATAGTTATCACATTCGATATAAAATTAAGAATTTAGCGACAGAAGGATATTCTCATCGTAATGATTCTATTCTTGATCAAGAGATGAATTTTGTACTTGGTGTTTCTGAACATAATAAGATGCTTTTAAAAGATCATTATTATGTATCGAATGATATTAAAGCCGTTGAAAATAAGAATATGAATCGTTATACGATTACATTATCTAATGCTCCAAAGGGTACCATTATTGTTTATTCTTCTGGAGTAGAAGAAGTTTATTCAAAGGAATTTACTCTTTCTGCTTCTGATTCTTTCCGAGTAAAAGTCCCTTTAGCTAGTTTATCTGCTACTAAAACTTCTATTCAAGTAAACGCTATGGGTGAAGGAAATACTCATTTTGTTGTGAAAGAATATGAACCAACTAGTAGTCCAAGTGTTTCTAATATGGTTATTTCTTTGAATGCTTCTGAGACTATGGCATCTAATACTTCTTTGGAAATTGCTTCTTCTAAAGTAACTATTTCTAAGATTGATGCTAGTACACAACAACCATTAGCTGGAGCTAAGCTTACTTTAAAAGATAGTAATGGTAAAGTTCTTTCTACCTGGACTTCTACGATTAATGCTCACGTTTTTCATAATTTAGCTAAGGGGACTTATACGATTGAAGAAGTTGAAGCTCCTAGGGGATATGAAAAGAATACTGTAGCTACCAAGTTTACGATTGAAGAAAATCATTATGATATAAAAGTCGTTATTGAAAACAAAGTAAAAAAGTCTGTTGTTACTATTACTAAAGTGGATCAAGCAAATCATCCACTTTCCGGAGCAGTATTGCTTGTGAAAAGAAGTGATGGATTAGAGGTGGCTCGTTTCACAACGACAGAGACTTCTCATACTTTAATGGATTTAGTAGATGGAATATATACGGTGGAAGAGATTAGTGCTCCTTCTGGTTACATTAAGAGTAATGAAAAGATTACGTTCCAAATTGATGCTAATCATCTATCTCATCAAATTAATTTTGTAAATGCTAAAGAAGTAGTTGTTCCAGATACAGCCTCTTTCTCATCTATTTTATTTTTCCTTTTAGGTGCTATTATGATTACCTCTTCAGGAGTGTTTATTTACCGATATGGAAAAAGAATATAAGGTTGCTATTATTGGAGCTCTCTTTACTTTAATTGGAGGTATCTTTCTCTTTTATAATTTTGCAGAATCTAAAAAGATATTAGCTTATGATTATATGGCTCATCGATTTTATGAAGATGCTCAAGAAGAGGAGACTGTTTTGGTTCCTCAAGAGGTTGTAGAAGGGGAGGACTTGATTGTTCCAGTGGAAGAGTCTGGACTTTCTGATCAAGTAAGCGACCAATATATTGGTTATTTGACGATTCCTAAGATTAATTTTACAAAGGGATTTTTAGATAATCGTTCTTTAGAAAATGATGTTGAAAAAAACATCATGGTAGTAGAAGGGTCTAATTATCCAGATGTAGAAAAAGGAAACTTTATTATTGCCGGTCATTCGGGAACAGGATGGAAAGCCTTTTTTAATAATCTTTACCAATTAATAGAGGGAGACATTGTATACGTTGACTATAAGGGAAAGAGATATACGTATCAAATTCAAAGTATTTATACCCAGCCTAAAGTTGGAAAGTTAGCTATTTATCGAAATTATCATGAGACGACTCTTACTTTGATTACTTGTACAAATGATGATTCTACAACGCAAACTGTTTATGTGGCAAATTTGATTGATGTAAAAGAATAAAGGTGGTGATATTATGAGTAAATTAACATTAGGAGATAAGATAAAGATTCTTTTTGAAATTTCGAAGAGTTCTTATTTCTTTTTTGTCGTTCTTGCTTTTCTAGTTTTACTTGGTATTTTATTTTTCACAACGAAAAAGAGAACCAAGCAAATGAATAGACAAATCTATATTATTTATTCTTTGGTTTTATTTTCTATTTTGTTAATTGGTTACTCATCTTCTCTTCGTTATTCTTTTGATTATTTAGTTAATCATTTGTTTATTGCCGTTTTGTTTCCTAATTTTGCTATTTATTTTTTAGGATTTGTGATTACGAATATTATTTTTTGGATTAGTTTATTCTCTTCTAGGACGAATGAAGTGATTCGAACAGTAAATATTGTTGTGTATTTGATTTTAACTTATCTTTTGGTTTGTATTTTGAGGGTTGTGGATACGAATCAATTGGATGTATTCTCTGAGAGTTCTGTTTATTTAAATGAAAAGGCTACGGCTCTGATAGAATTATCTACTGGTTTGTTTCTTTTTTGGATTATCTTTTTAATTATTTATAAAGGAATTCTTCATTATTTGAAAAAAGAGAAGTCGAAAGAAGTAAAAAAGGTAGTTGTTACGAAGACAGTAAAGATGTTGCCTAAGAATTATCAACCTACTAATCTTCCTGATTATATGTTTGGTAATACTGGAAAAAGAGTTACTTTAGTAGAAACTAATCCTTATCGCTTGATAGAGGATTATGAAAAGAAATTAACCTTAGAAGATTATCAATTATTATTAAAGATTTTAAAAGAAGCTAAGGCTAAGAAGAGGCTGCCTATTTCCGAGAATTTAACTAGTAGACGGATTCAACAGATGAAAGAACAAGAAAGATTAAGAGAAAGAGAAAAGTATACAGAATTAGATATGTTATATAGAAGTATGCGTTAGGATACTTCTTTTTTTTCATAAAAGAGAGGGACTTTACATAGAAATGAGTAGGAGGATTCTATGAAAAAAATATTATTATTTTTATTGTTTCTCTGTCCTTTTCCTGTTTTTGCAGAAGAACTTATTCCATCTGCTAAGAGCGGAATTTTAATTGAAGTAAATAGTGGAAAAATCATTTATGAAAAAGAGAAGGATCAAAGACTTAGTATTGCTTCTATGACTAAGATGATGGCACAAATTATTATTATGGAAGAAATAGAAAATGGCAAGATTCATTGGGATGATGTAGTAACTGCTAGTAAGAATGCTAGTGATATGGGCGGAAGTCAAATCTATTTAGAAGCTGGAGAGAAAATGACAGTTCGTGATTTGATGAAAGGAATTAGTGTAGCGAGTGGGAATGATGCGACCGTAGCTATGGCAGAGTACATTAGTGGGACAGAAGAGAAGTTTGTTGAAAGAATGAATCAAAAGGCAAAAGAGATGGGACTTTTGAATACTCATTTTGTAAACTGTACTGGGCTTGATGAAAAAAATCATTTTTCTAGTAGCTATGATCTTTCTTTGATTGCTCGAGAACTTGTTCTTTCTCATCCGGATATTCTTCATTTTTCTTCCATTTATGAAGATTATCTACGCCAGAATACTAATAAGAAGTTTTGGTTAGTTAATACCAATAAACTTATCAGTCAATATGAAGGAACGGATGGATTAAAAACTGGGCATACAGATGATGCTGGATATTGTTTAGCAGCTACTACTAAAAGAGGGCAATTGAGATTGATTGCGATTGTTTTAGGTGAGAGTGAAAGTAAAATAAGGAATCAAGAGACTATGCAATTACTGGACTATGGCTTTTTAAATACTCAATTAAAGCAATTAAAAGAAAAAGGGGAAGAAATTGAAAGGATTACTGTTTCCAAAGCAAAACCCAATACCGCAATTATTGTTTTAAATGATTCTTTGAATGTGGTAGAAGAGACAGGCTATGAGAAAAATTATTCTTTTGATGTAAAACTAAATTCTATTTCTTTACCTATGAAGGCAGGTACTGTGGTGGGAAAGATTCATGTTTTAGATGATGGGAAAGTTATTTCCTCCGAAAAACTGGTTTTAAAGAACGATTTAATGAAAATTCCATTTCTAGATCTTTATTTTCAAAATATTCGAAATGTTTTTTCAGGCATTTTTTAAAAAATAAAATTTTCCTTTTTTCCCTGATAAATGTTTGCTATAATGTTATTGTATTTAAAGGAAGATGATAAAGATGGCAAAAAAGAAATCATATACTAGTCAGACTCGTAAGAGAGTAAAAGAAAAAGTTTCTCCTTCAGTTAGTACGGAAGAAAAAGAATTAGAGTATACTACTAAGATTCGTGTTGATGATGATCGATTAAATGATTCTGATACTTTAGATACTAGTTTTTTAGAAGGAAGAGTTCAAGATAAAGAAAGAGAAATCTTTCAAGAGAAAAGAGAAAATACAAGTAGGAAAATCTTTTTTAGAGGGGTATCTTATTTTATTGGTGTTTTTAGTTTTTTCCTTTTTCTTTTTTCTTCGTTTCTTTTTTTTCGTAATTATTTATTAGATAAAGAGCCTGTTCCAATTGAAAAAGATGTTGTTAAAGAAAAAGTAATTGATGATAACTATTTGTTTGTGGGAGATTCTCATACAGATGATATGGATTTTCCAACCTTTGATTTTTCTTATCCTTGTGTTAGAGTAAGTTCTTCTAAAATGAAGACTGCTGATATTTTAAAGGATATGAGAGAAAAGATTTATAATTATAATCCATCTGTTGTTGTTTTAGAGCTTGGTCAAGAAGATCTTCTTCGAGGAGAAAGTGAGAAGACAATATTATCTAATATAGAGGAAATTATTAAAGAAATTCAGAAAAATCGTCCTATTGCGGAGATTTATGTAGAATCTTTATATCCTGTAAATTTGGATTTTGAGGATCATGATATAGATGAAGAGATTCCTTCTAAGATTGTCAAGTTGAATAAAAAGCTAAAGGAAAGAGCAGAGAATTTAGATGCTACTTATCTCGATTTGTTTTCCTTATTAGCTCAAGATGATCAATTGAAAAAAGAGTATACAGATGATGGAATTTCCTTGAATAAAAAAGGTTATGAAGCTATATATACTTTTTTGAAAAAAGAGCTTATAAAAGATAATTAGGTATAATTTTTCTTCTCTTTCATAGGATTAATTAAGAAAGAGAGGAAATATGGAAATATTAAAAGTGAGTAGTAAATCGAATCCTAATAGTGTAGCTGGTGCTTTAGCAAACGTTTTCCGTGATAAAGGAAAAGTAGAAATTCAGGCAATAGGTGCTGGAGCTCTTAATCAAGCAATTAAAGCAGTAGCGATTGCACGAGGATTTGTAGCACCTAGTGGTAAAAACTTGGTATGTATTCCTGCTTTTCAAGATATTTCTATTGATGGAGAAGAAAGAACTGCCATTAAGTTAATAATAGAAGCAAAATAGCTTCTTTTTTTTATCGATTAAATGTGATAGAATGAAAATAAGAAGATGGAAGGTGTTTGCAGATGGAAGAAAATGATAAGATTTATTGTCCAAAGTGTGGAGCAGAAATGAGTAAAGAAGCTCGTTATTGTATGGCTTGTGGTACGCTTAATTATGAGCATGAAGCTAATAAGAATATGAGAAAGTTTGTTCCTAAAAATTTGCGAAATACTTATCAAATCGGATCTGGACAATTTATGGTTCGAAATTCTCAAAATCAAGTATCTCAAAGTCTTTCTACTAGGACAGGAAATAAGACTCTTGCGTTTTGTTTGAGTTATTTTTTGTATTTAGCTTCTTTAGCGATCGCTTTTTTGGTTATTATGAAGGGAAACTATGAGTTTGATGCGATTGTCTCTTCTAAATTTCCTCTAGTAGCTCTTGTTTTATCTATTTTGTTCTTTTATTTGTATGCTTTTGAATTATTGTTTATGAAATGTAATAAAGAGTGGTGGAAAGCTCTTATTCCGATTTATCATTTACTAGAATTTTCTGATATTGCATTTCATAAAAGATGGCCTGGTATTTTATTATTAGTACCAATCCTTGGTCAAATTCTTTTCCTTGTTATGTTGTATCAAGTAGGGTCAAAGTTTAATTATAGCGGACTTTTAATTTCTCTTTTCTTTCCAATTGGAATTCCTGTTGTTGCTTTTGGAGTACAGCCTTATGAAGGATATTTCTTTTTAGGTAGATTGGGTGAAAAAGAGTTAGAAAGAGAGTATCGTTTAAAGAAAATATTTTTATATACATTTTTTCTATTCTTCTTCTCTGGTTTAGGATGTATGGCTTATTCTTTTTTCTTAGAGAATGGTGAAAAAGCTCTTTCTGCTAAAAATTATTATTACTTGTATGTAGCTAAACAGTTATCTTTAAAAGTAGAAAAAGAGATGAAGAAGGAAAATTTTACTTGTAATGAGGCATATTCTGAAACAAAAGGAACTTACTATTTTATTTTTGATGATGTTCGAACTATGATTTTAGATCCATTTTCTTCTTTGACAGATCCAATTGAAGGATATGTAAAAGTAGAAAATACTTCTCATGGTAGTACTTATTTTGTAAGTATTCGAGATAATAATTTTGGTATTCCTGAAACAGATGGAAAATTGCTTTCTTTAAAAGTAGTGGAAGAAAAAGTTACTTTACCTGTTTTGAGTGGAAATCTTTGTACTTTTTCCTCTTAAATTAGAAGAATAACTTGTCAAATAAATGGAAATTTACTATAATGAAATAAATCAGTGATTGGAGCGAATAGTAAGAGATTCTTAGCGTAGAGAAATCGTGGTTGGTGAAAACGATGTAGGATGCTTATTTGTCTACTCTATAGAGGAAAATCCCGGGTAATACCGTTATCAAAATAAGTGAAAAAAAGGATGGTACCGTGCATTTGCACTCCTTGTGGTATTATTCTTTTTCTTTTTTTTGAGGATTGTTTTTAAGGAGGAAAGAAAATGATTGATATTAAATTAATAAGAGAAAATAAGGAACTTGTGAAAGAGAACATTAAGAAGAAATTTCAAGATGAGAAACTACCTCTTGTCGATGAAGTGTATGAATTAGATAAAAAAGTCCGTGAAGTACAAGTTCAAGCCGATGGATTAAAAGCTGATAAGAATAAATGCAGCGAAGAAATTGGTCAATTGATGAGAAACGGAAAGAAGGAAGAAGCAGAAAAAGCAAAAGAGAAAGTTTCTGCTATGTCCAAAGAGATATTAGAACTAGAAGAGAAACAGACGGAACTTACTCGCGAAATTCATGAGAAGATGTTAGTGATTCCACAGATTATGGATGAATCTGTACCAATTGGTCATGATGATAGTGAAAATGTAGAGAAAGAAAGATTTGGAGATGCTGTTGAACCTAGTTATGAGATTCCTTATCATGCGGATATTATTCAAAATCTTCATGGAATGGATAAAGAGGCTGCTGGAAGAACATCTGGAGAAGGATTTTATTATTTACTAGGTGATATTGCTAGACTTCATGAAGCCATGCTTGCCTATGCAAGAGACTTTATGATTGATCATGGATTTACTTATGCTATTCCTCCATTTATGATTCATTCTGATGTTGTGACAGGTGTTATGTCTTTCCCAGAGATGGAAGCTATGATGTATAAAATAGAAGGGGAAGATTTATACTTAATTGGTACTTCTGAACATAGTATGATAGGAAAATTTAAAGATCAAATTGTTAAAAAAGAAGATCTTCCTATTTGCATGACTAGTTATTCTCCTTGCTTTCGTAAAGAAGGAGGTTCTCATGGATTAGAAGAGAGAGGACTTTATCGTGTACATCAATTTGAAAAGCAGGAAATGATTGTAGTGTGTGAACCAGAAGAATCTATGGATTGGTATGAAAAGATGTGGAGATTAACGGTAGAAATATTCAGAAATTTCAATATTCCTGTAAGACAGTTAGAATGTTGTAGTGGAGATTTGGCTGATTTGAAGGTAAAATCTTGTGATATTGAAGCATGGTCTCCTCGTCAAAAGAAATACTTCGAGGTTGCTAGTTGTAGTAATTTAGGAGATGCTCAGGCAAGACGTTTAGGTATTCGTAGCAAAAAAGAAAAAGGAACTTATTTCTTACATACTTTAAATAATACGGTTGTGGCTACTCCTAGAGGATTGATTGCCCTTATCGAGAATAATTACCAAGAAGATGGGTCTGTTTTGATTCCAAAAGTTCTTCAACCATATATGGGTGGTAAAGAAAAAATTGAAAGCAAGAAATAGTAATTTTATTACTATTTTTTGTTTGTTAGACTGTCAAAATCGTTTTTAAAATATTGTTAGATAAAAAAACTTTTGATATAATGACTTTTAGATAGGGAAGTGATCTCATGGAAGAAAAAGAAGAAGAAATAGTTGTAATGGAGTATGTATGTAGACATTGTGGTAGTACTTTTTATACGACTTCTAATAAGAAAATAGAAGTTTGTGCTATATGTGAAAGTACTTCTTTTGATATGAATAATCGTAAGACAAATGAAAATCTGTCTATTATTCCATTTCGTAAAACCATAAAGGCTGCGCAAAATGATTATAATCGAAAGACTATGTGGAATCCTTTAATACCTTTTTCTTTTAAAGGTAAGAAGAAAATCAAAAGTATCCAGAAAGTCTTTTTGCCAGCACTTTTAGTAAATGCTAGTCAAAAAGGTCAATTTGTTTTTTCTGGAGAAGATCATGAAAATAGTGGAAGAATGGTAGAAGTAAAGAAATATGATGTGTATGAAAATGTTCGAGTTGATTACCAAGGTGTTTTATTAAATTCTTCTACAAAGATTAATGATAGAAAGTTTATTTCTCTTTGTGATTATGATTGTAAACAAGTAAGAGACTTCAATTCTTCTGATATTAAAGAAGCCAGTTATTTAGTTGGAGATGTTTATGTAGAAGAAGTTGGAGAAAAGGGAAGAAAAAAGATTTTTAAGAATACTCTTATGCTTGCTCAAAATGAAGTTAGACATTCTTATTCAAAATTAAAAGAAGATAATACTGTAATCGAATTTTCTGATTCTAAACAAGTTTTGCTTCCTGTATATTTATTGTCAATTTCTTATAAAGATAGGATTTATCAATATATGATGAATGGAGAAAGTGGAAAGAGTCATTTTTCTTTACCAGTTGCATTTTTCCCAACGTTTTTATTTTTCCTTCTTCTTTTTGGTATTCTCTTTTCAATAGGATATTTTATTATTCAGTATTTATAGGAGGTAGAGAAAATGAAAAGATACATTTTTATCATTATAGTTAGTATTTTATGTATTCCTTTAGGAGTTTTTGCTAGTGATAATACTTATATGAGAACTAAAGATAATTTACTAGTACCTTCTGATGTAGAAGTAACAGAAGCTAATTTATCAGAAATATTAACCACACCAGCTGTTAATGCTACTGAAAAAATCTATGATTTTGCTCAATTATTGTCCTATAAAGAAGAGCAAGCATTATTAGCTAAGTTACAAGAATATACTCAAAAAACAGGATTAGATTTAGTTATTGTTACGGCTGTTGCTGTAAATGATTTAAATTCTTTAGAATATGCAGATCGTTTTTATAAATATAATGATTTTGCAAATGATGGAATTATTTTGGTTGTTTATGTAGGTTCTGATATAGAAGTTTATATGGCTAACCAAGGGGAGTCTAATGGTCTTGCGTTTGAGACTTATACTAATTCTAATATTCAAGTTATGACGAATCGTTTTACATTAGATGTATCAAAGAAAAATGATTACTATTATGCTATGACAAATTATATTAAAAGTTTGGATCGTATTTATAGTGAAAAATATTATGGAGTAGAAGAAGAAAAACTATCTAGAGAGACATTACAGTGGATTGTGGTTTCTATTGCCTTTTCCGTTTCTTTTATTACTCTTGCTTTCTTGTTATATCGAAATAGTAAAAATAATCATATTCGTAATAAGAGACTTTTCATTGGTAAAATAGATAAATCTACGTTAGAGATTAAGACTGAGGTAGATGATTTTGTGGGAAGTAATACTGTACGTAGGAAAAAATAGACTTTTTAAAAAAAATGATATATAATAGGTTTAAGAAATAGAGATAGGAGATGTTTTTATGGGATTAATTAAAGCCGTTGTAGGTTCTGTAGCTGGAACACTACATGATCAATGGAAAGATTACATTAAATGCGAAGACTTAGGAAATGATATTTTAATGAAGAAAGTAACAACTAAGAATGGTATTATTTCAAAAGATAGCGCAATTCAGGTTGCACCTGGACAAATTGCTGTTATTTTCCAAAGTGGAAAAGTATTAGATGCAACAGCAGAAGAAGGAATTTATACTTTTGATCAATCTACTTCACCAACTTTCTTTGCAGGTCAATTTAAAGACGTATTCAAGGAAATGTGGACTCGTTTCACTTATGGTGGAGGAACAAGTAAGGAACAAGCTGTTTTCTATATCAATGCTAAAGAGATCATTGATAATAAATTTGGAACACCAGCACCAATTCCTTTCCAAGATTGGTCTCATCCAATTCCAAATCAAATGACTGGACAAATGACACCTTTACGTGTAGAAGTAAAGTGCTTTGGTAAGTATACTTTTAGAATTACAGATCCAGCAGTATTTATGAGTAAGATTGCAGGAACTGCAGAAGAATATCGTAAAGAAGATATCGTTGAACAAATGCGTTCTGAAGTGGTTGGATCATTCCAAAAGGTATTAAATGAGTTAGGAAATAGTGAGCATAAAGTACCAGTTCTAGAATTACCAAGTGCAACGGATACTATCAAACAAGCAATGGATGAAAAAGTATTTGATGAACCAATTCGTGCACGTGGAATTAGTCTAGAAGGATTCGTTGTAGAGTCTGTAACATTAGATGCTGAATCTGAGAAGAAGATTGATAATTATGAATTATCATCTAATAGCTACATGCAACAAGGAACTCTTACTGGAGCTTATGCACAAGCTGTACAAGATGCAGCTAATAATGCCAATGGAGCTGCTAATGGAATGATTGGTGTAGGTATGATGAATATGGCCAGTGGTGGAATGATTGGTGGGGCTACTCAAGCTGCGTTTCAAAATAAAGGAGTAAGTGCTCAAGATATTGGTGCTAATCCTTCAGGAGATGCTAAATTCTGTTCCGAATGTGGAACTCCGGTAACTGGTGGCAAGTTCTGTTCTAATTGTGGAAAGCCATTAAATTAAGACTAAAAAAGGAATACGAAAGTATTCTTTTTTTGTGCGATAATTTATAATTTTAAGTGCAACACCTATAATATTTAAAAAAAAATAAAAGTCCATTTAGGACCTCGTGTTATAATGTAATTGACTAAAAAACATAGAAACGGAGGTTTACTAAATGAACTATAACCATCTTACCATAAATGAAAGGGCTTGTATATACCAATTTAAAAAAATGGGATTATCTATAAGGCAAATTGCTGAAGCCATAAATAGATCGCCTAGTACTATTTCGAGAGAATTAAAAAGAAATAGTTACAAAACTTCAATAAATTTTCAGTGACAAGATATTCCCCAATAAATGCACAAAATAAATATGAAAGCAGGCGGTTAAATTGTCATAAAAAATGTTACATAAATACAGAAATAAAAAATTATATTGAAGATAAAATAAATTTACATTGGTCACCAGATCAAATAGTCCAAAGACGAGAAAATGATAAGCCCAATTTACCATCGCTAGCTACTATATATAGATGGATTAATTTAGGATATCTAATCAAAGGCGATAAAACAAAATTAAGACGACAAGGGAAATTTAAAAGGCCAGCTGAAACAAGAGGAAAATTTAATATTGGTAAAACAATCAAAAAGAGACCTAAAGAAGTATATAATAGAAATAATTTTGGTCATTGGGAAGCTGATACTGTAGTTTCGGGAAAACTAGATAATCGTACTCTCAAAAGTAAATATTGCTTCGTTTCATTAGCTGAAAGAAAAACGAGATTATATTTAGTAAAATGGATTCCTGATAGAACTGAAGAAACCGTTACAAATGCAATAATAGAATTACTAAAAGATTTTCCCAAAGAAGCAATAAAAACAATTACTTGTGATAGAGGTAAAGAATTTGCAGGTTGGAAAAAAATAGAAGATACTTTAAAAACAAACATGTATTTTGCAGATCCATATTGTGCTTGGCAAAAAGGCACAAATGAAAATTCAAACGGATTATTCAGAGAATTCTATCCCAAAGCAATGGATTTATCTAAAACAAATGAAAAAGAAGTTCAAGAAAAACTTAAACTTCTTAATGATAGGCCAAGAAAATGTATCAATTACAAAACACCTAACGAATATTTTAACGAATGTTTATTAGAATGTTGCACTTGATTTGACAAATTATCGT
>JAFRIU010000026.1 GCA_017432645.1 Bacilli bacterium | reverse complement strand
CTATGTCACCAGAAACCATATAATACTGATTCATAATAGAGTATCCTAACGAAATAAAACAAATTAGAAAAATAAGTCCAAAAAGGAAGATATGATTTGCCTTTTTATTAGCTTGTAGTTTTCTTTTGATTTTTGTTAACATAATATCCTCCTTTCTTTATTCTACCTATTAACCCTATTATTTACATAATATCATTTGTTTATCTAGATATCACTACTTATCTTGCTCTTTTTGGACATAAAAAAAGAAGCATTTTTGCTTCTTTTAAAGTGTTGGAAAACTATTTGGTCCAATTGGTAAACCTATGATGTACCATCCTATAACAATTAGTATCCAAGTTACGGATATGATTAAGAAATATGGTCTTATCATTCTTAGAGATTCACCAATTGTATATGGTTTTTCTTTATGTAAATTGTAGATATTCAAATAGCCAATATAGATAACAAAAGATGCTAGAAGTGGAGTATATCCTTTGGTCATAGAATCTCCTGCTCTCATAACAATTTGTGCAAATTGTGGAGAGATGTTTGCTTGCATAAACATTGGGACTACTACTGGTGAGAAAATCATCCATTTACTAGCAGAAGAAGTTAAGAAGAAATTAGATACGGCAATCAGTAATAGTGTAATTAAAATAAGTGGTATGCTATTTAATTTCATATGTTCTAGAAGAGATGCTAACCACGCAGTTAGAACCATACCCATATTAGTTTTTCTAAATACTGCAATAAATTGACTAACTACAAAGATAAGGATAAAGATACTTCCTATATTAGCAAACTTTTTACTAGCATTTTCAATGATTTCTTTATCATTTTGAATAGATTTGCTACCAATTCCATATGCAATTCCTGCCAAGACAAAAACTAAGGAAACTAGGTAAGTGAATCCATCAATAAAATAAGCATTATCTCCAAATAATTGAGTTAGATAGATTTTTTCTTTCATATCTAGTAGCATTCCTGAAAAAGGTAGATTTGGTATTAATGAATAAATAAATATTACTAGCATGATAATTGAAACTACTAGGGCAAATTTTAGTCCTCTTTTTTCTCTTTTATCTCTTTCTAATTGTTTTTGATCTTCTTCTTCCATATCGATAACACGATATTGTTGTGTTTTTGCAAATTCATCATCTGTTTTATACTTTCCAATTCGTGGAGCAATAATTTTTTCAATGATAATCGTTCCTACAATGGAAAGAATCATGCTGGTAGCTATAATAAATATTAAGTTGGAACTTAGTGCTATATGGGCAGATTCATCAATTAAAAGTGCTGCTTTTTTGGTATATCCCATAAGAGATAATTCCATAGAACCAATGAATATGGATACTCCATATCCAAAAGATACTCCACAGAAAGCGGTTGTGATTCCTAAAATTGGATTTCTATTGTTCATGAAATAGATAAGAGCTGCAAGTGGAATGAGAATCGTATATCCTACTTCATTAATTAACGAAGAAATGGTTGCAAAAAAGATTACTAAAAAAGTAAGTCCTGCTTTTGGTAGTTTGCTCAAATGTCTTTTTGTTAACGCTTCTATAAATCCTGTTCCTTCTCCAATGGTAATTCCAATTAAAGACATTAATAACATTCCAAGAGGGGCAAAACTAAGGAAATTTCTAGCAGCGTTACTAATTATAAACTTTAATCCATCAAAAGAGAATAAGTTTTCTACTGCTACTAGAGTCGGTTCCAATTCTTTTGTTGCCGTATTTACTGTATTATAAGTAGCTTGGGTCTGTAGTAGACTTAGTATTCCACTTAGTATTACCACAATAAGAGTTAATAATAAGAATTCTGTTATAGGGTGAAAATAAATCTTTTTAAATTTTAATTTTCGTTTCTTGTTCATAAAAACCTCTTCATTCTATTACTTTTTTTAGCTTTTTATTAAATTCTATTCTTGGGATTAATACCGTTCTTCCACAAGCACGACATTTTATTTTGATATCTGCTCCTACTCTTACAATTTCCCATTCGTTTGTTCCGCAAGGATGTTGTTTTTTCATGACAACAATAGAACCTAATTGATATTCTTTTTGTTCCATAATAACCTTTCTTTCTATCTGTTCACTTCTATGTTCATGTATTCTAGTAATCGGTTCAAGTCATTATCGTTTACAAAACTAATCTCTATTTTATTCTTTTTTACGATTACTTTGGTTCCTAGTTTTTCACTTAATGTTTCTTGAAGATATGCATATTCTGTATTGGATGCTTTCTTTGGCTTTTGAGGATTAGTTTTACCAATTTCTGGACTTTTGGCAATCTCTTCTAGTTTTCTTACACTGATTCCTTCTGTTTTGATTTTATTTAATAATTCTTGTTGTTGAGCCTCATTATTCATTTTACTTAGGATTCTAGCGTGAGCCATTGAAATGTTATTTTGACTTACTTCTTCTTGAATATTTTGTGGTAATGTTAATAATCCTAGCATGTTTGTGATATGGCTTCTACTCTTTCCTAAACGATCGGCTAAAGCCTCTTGAGTTAAAGATAATGTTTCTTGTAACTTTTTATAGGCTGTTGCTTCTTCGATGGCTGTTAAATCTTCTCTTTGTAAGTTCTCTAATAAGGCTATTTCCATCATCTGGGTATCATTAAAATCTCTAATAATGGCTGGAATTTCTTCTAAACCTGCCATGATAGAGGCTTTTACTCTTCTCTCACCTGCTATGATTTCATATCCTTTAATTGATCTTTTTACAATGATCGGTTGAAATACTCCATGTTCTTTGATAGAGTTTGCTAATTCTTGTAGAGCTACTTCATCAAATGTCTTTCTTGGCTGATATGGATTACTTCTTAATTCATTTAATTTGACCATTGTGATTTCTTCTTTTGGTGTACTGTTAACAATTTTATCTTCTACTGTTGCATAATCTAATACTTCATTACTAAATAATTCTTCTAGGCCTCTTCCTAATGCTCTTCTTTTAGGAATGCCACTTTCTTGGATATTACTATTTTCCTGTATGTTCATTGTTTCCATTTCTCTCAATCACTTCCTTTGCTAAATTGATATATGCTTCTGATCCTCTACTCTTTGGATCATATGCAATAATTGGTTCTCCATGAGATGGAGCTTCTGTTAATCTTACTAATCTTGGAATGATAGTATTATATACTTTTTCTTTAAAGAACTTACGAATATCTTCTACTACTTCAAAACCTAAATTAGTTCTAGAGTCCAACATGGTAAGTAATACTCCTTCAATATCTAAAGTTGGATTCAAACTCTTTTGTGCTAACATGATAGTTTTTAATAGTTGTGTAATTCCTTCTAGAGCAAAGAACTCACACTGTACTGGTATAATTACTGAGTTAGAAGCAGTTAAAGCATTGGTTGTAATAACGCCTAAGGATGGAGGACAATCTATGATAATAAAATCAAAGCTTTCTTTAATGTCTGTTAACTTTAATTTTAATTGTTCTCCTTTATTAAAACCAGCTTCTGTTCTACTTTTCTCTGCTAGTTCATACTCCAATCCTGCTACATTAATCGTTGCTGGTATTACATATAAATTCTTATATTTCGTCTTAATCATTGCTTCTGAAGTAGTACATTCTCCAATTAGAACATCATAAATACTTCTTTCAATTTCACCTTTATTAATTCCTACACCGGTAGTGGTATTTCCTTGTGGATCTAAGTCAATTAATAATACTTTTTTCCCTAATACTGCTAAGGATGCAGAAAGATTGATACTGGTTGTTGTTTTTCCAACTCCGCCTTTTTGATTTACTAATGAAATAATCTTTCCCATCTAATCACCCATTTTCCATATTACGAATTTATTGTATCAAAGATTACTTCTTTTTACAATTTTTTCATAAAAAAAGTAGATTATTTTTATCTACTCTTTCGTTTCTTCTTTATCTATTTTAATAATAATTTGATATGACTTTTCAAAGTCCATTTCATTTGCTTCAATTTTTACATTTTTCTTTTTTAATTCTTCTATGATGTTATGAAGCTTTTCTTGGGCTTCTTTTGGAGTATAGCTTGTTTTTTCTTCTTCCTTTTGGCTAGAAATAAAGGCACTATTATCCATAGAATTCATAAGATCTACATTGAATTGATCTGTATTGGATAATTCTGGTAATTGGAAATAATCTGAATTCTTTTCTTTTGTGTTTTCTTCATCTGCTTTTACAATTTTTTCAGCAGGAGTAATGAACTCTGTAGATGGAGTGGAAGATGTTGGATTTCCTAGGTTTAATAAGTTATCTAAAGCTGCTGATTTTTCTGATTTTTTAGGAAGATCTTCTGCTCTTTCTTTTTCTTCGTCTATATTGATTTCTGGTATTAAACTAGCCACACTCATACTCTCTTCTTTTTCATCTTTATCTTCTTGTGATTCTGCTTGAGTGATTTCTGGTACTAAGTTTTCTACACTCATGGGTTCTATTGGTTCTTCTTTTGGCTCTTCCTTTGCTTCCTCTTTTACTTCTTCCTCTTCTTCTTTTTCTTCAGGTTCCTCTGTTTCTGCTCCAACGTTGATAAATTTATTCTCCAATGGCATTTTTTCTCCATCCGGTTGAACAATTGTTACCTTACCATAGTTAGATGTATCTTCTGGTAATTCGGCTGTTGGCATTAGAGGCTCTGTATTAACGAAAGAGATATTGTTTGGTTCTATTTCTGGTAAAGGGCTCTCTTCTTCTTTTTCTTCCTCTTTTTTCTCTTCAGGTGATGCTAATAATTTTACTTCTTCTTCCAAAGCTCTTACACTCATTTTCGTATCCATTACCTTTTGTAATAATTCTTTTTGTTTATTTGGATCAGAAACATTTAATAAACATCTTGCATGTCTTTCTGATATTTGTTCTTTTAAGATTGCTTGTTGAATTTCTTCAGGCAAACTTAAAAGTCTTATCTTATTTGCAACAGAAGATTGACTTTTTCCCATTGTTTTTGCTAATTGTTCTTGAGTCATTTCATCTATTTCTAATATTTTTTGATAAGTTCTTGCTTCTTCTATTGGGTTTAGATTCTTTCTTTGTAAGTTTTCTAGTAATGCCACTTTGGAACTCTCCTTATCATCTAAATCTCTGATAATAGCTGGTATTTTAGTAAGTCCGGCTAAAGCAGATGCTTTATATCTTCTTTCTCCAGCTATGATTTCATATTTTCCATTGACATTTCTTACAATAATTGGTTGAATCACTCCATGTTCTTTGATAGATACAGCTAGTTCTTTTAAAGCTTTTTCATCAAATATTTCTCTAGGTTGGAATCTATTTGGAATAATATCATCTAAATATAATTGTACGACTTCATCTTTTTCTTCTGGATACATAGACTTCCCCTCACTTCATTCTTTCTATTTTTCCCCTATTATCATTATAATCGATAATATGATATCTTTCAACTAGTTTTTTTTGACTTTTTCTTAAAATGCCTACTATACAAAAAAATAGATCAGGATAAACTCCTGATCTACTATTTTGTATTGTTTTCGTCATCTGTTTTTTTCTTTTTTAGTAATTCTTGAATGGCACGTCCAAAAAGGTCTTCTTCCCTTACTGCAATTGGTTCATCATTTGATGGCGTTTCATCTGCATTAATGACATCTGATATTACTTTGCTTGCTTGGCTAAAGCTTTCTCTTATTTCTCTGTTTCTCTCTTCTGTTATTTGGACTAATTCTTCTTCTGATAATCCCGTCAAAAGACATACTATTCTTATGGCATCTACATCTTCAACATAATACTGGCGAAGAGTTCCTCTTCGATATAAATCTATCATTTTTTGATATAAATTTCTAGCCATAATTTCCCAAAAATCAGCTGGATTGTCTTTTATTCTCTCAAATGGGATGGCAGTAAGATTTTGTATGATTCCTTGGTGAGATTTAGGACATACTTCCTCTAATAATGGCGTTCCTCTTGTGATTAGGTTTTCTAGTAATATTGTATAAAGTTCTTTAAATTCTTCCATATTTTCTCCTTCTATATAAATAGTATCATAGCTTTTTGATTTTGGATATTTTTATTTATTTTTTATGACAATTAGACATCTTTTACTGTTTTCTATTGGAAGATAAAATTCTTCCTTTTTAATCATTTGATATTTCTTAGATAGTTTTTTTTCTACTTCGTTTGTAAACTCTTCTTCTATATTTCCTTTCATTGCCACAAAAATTCCGTTTTTAGAGACTAGATGCATTGTGTAACCTACTAATTTTTCGATATTGGCAACTGCTCTAGAAGTTACTAAATCAAAGTTTCCCTTGTAATCTTCTCCTCTTGTATGAATAGCTTCTATATTTTCTAAATTTAATTCTTTTATGATTTCTTTTAAGTAATTAATTCTTTTTTGAAGAGAGTCTATTAACGTTACTTTCAGATTGGGATACATGATCTTTAAAACAATTCCTGGAAAGCCCGCTCCTGTTCCTACATCACATACCGTTTCTATTTTCGAAAAATCCACAACTTTTGCTAAAGTAAGACTGTCATAATAGTGTTTTAAGTAAACATCATCTTTATTTGTAATTCTAGTTAAATTAATTTTTTCATTCCATTCTATTAGTAATTGATAGAATTTTTCTAATTGTTCTAACTGGGTATTAGTTGGAATGATGTTTAATTCTTCTAATTCTTTTAAAAACTCCTCTTTATTCATCTTTACCATATTCCTTCTTTAAATAAACCGATAAAATAGAAATATCGGATGGATTTACTCCACTAATTCTAATGGCTTGAGCAATGGTTGTTGGTCTTACTTCTATTAGTTTTTGTCTGGCTTCTGAGGCAATATTTTTTACTTTATTATAGTCAATATCTGCTGGAATTTGTTTTTGTTCTAATTTCAACATTTTTTCGGCTTCTTTATAGGCTTTTTCTATATATCCTTCATATTTCAAATGAATGCTTACCTGTTCTTTTATTTCTTCGTTGTATGGAATTTCTATAAAGTTTTCTAAGAATTCCATAGTAATCTCTGGTCTTTTTAATAATTGTTCTAGAGACAAAGTACTATTTGGTAATGGAATCTTTTCCTCTAAAAACTTTTTTTCCACATCTTTTGTGACTTTTATTTTGTTTTCTTTTAAAAAGGTAAAGCATTCTTTTATTTGTTTTCTTTTTCCTTCTAATCTTTCTTTTTGGTCTTTGCTGATTAATCCTACCTCATAACCGTAGTCTCTTAATCGCAAATCGGCATTATCACTTCTTAATAGTAATCTAAATTCTGCACGACTTGTTAGTAAACGATATGGATCTCGAATTCCTTTTGTAATTAAATCATCAATTAAAACTCCAATATATGCTTCGTTTCTTTTTAAAACCAGTGGTTCTTTTCCTTCTAATTTTAAACCGGCATTGATTCCTGCCATTAATCCTTGACAAGCTGCTTCTTCATAGCCACTTGTTCCATTTATTTGACCTGCTGTGAATAGATTTTCTATTATTTTTGTTTCAAGAGATGCTTTTAATTGTGTTGGATAGATGGCATCGTATTCAATTGCATAACCATATTTTAGTATTTTAGCCTGTTCAAATCCTGGTAGAGAATGTACCATTAATTCTTGAATTTCTTTTGGCATGGAAGTAGAAAATCCTTGAAGATACATATCATCATAATATCTACTTTCTGGTTCAATAAATAATTGATGTCTTTCTTTATCCGAGAATCTTACTACTTTATCTTCGATAGATGGGCAATATCTTGGACCTATTCCTTCGATATCATCTAATGCTCCATACATGGAAGATTTGTTTAGATTTTCACGAATAATTCGATGAGTTTCTTCCGTTGTATAAGTTAAATAACAAGGTACTTGCTCTTCTATTTTATATTGTGGCTCTAGGTCAAAACTAAATGTTAGATACTTATTATCTCCTGGTTCGATTCTGGTCTTTGAAAAGTCAATGGTTTTTCTATCGATTCTTTGAGGTGTTCCTGTTTTTAAACGTTTGATTGTAAAACCATATTCTTTTAATTTATCACTTAAATGAAGGGATGGTTTTTCCCCGTGTGGACCTTGTCTTGTTCTGGTACTTCCTACTAAAACATCAGCTTTTAGATAGGTTCCTGTTGTTAAGATGACTATTTCAGAAGAGATTTTTTCTCCTTTTTCTAGAATAATTCCTTTTACTTTACTATCTTCTATGATTAGATCTTCTACCATTCCCTCTTGAATCGTTAAATTTTCTAAAGAACGTAGCGTTTTTAACATTTCTTCTGGGTAGGCAACTTTATCTCCTTGTGCTCTTAGAGATTGAACTGCTGGTCCTTTAGCACTATTTAGCATTTTAATCTGAAGATGGGTTTTATCTGCTATTTTTCCCATAATGCCACCTAAGGCATCAATTTCTCTTACTACGATTCCTTTAGCACTTCCTCCTATATGAGGATTACATGGCATATCTGCAATATTTTTTAAATTTCCGGTAATCAAAAGGGTTTTGTGGCCTTTTTTCGCAGAGGCATAGGCAGCTTCACAACCAGCATGACCTCCTCCTACGACGATAATTTCATACATATTATCACTTCCTTTATTTTCCCAAGCAAAATCTTTGGAACATTTCATCTAATAGTTCTTCTTCATAGGTCGTTCCATTGATTGTTCCTAATTCTTCCCAAATACTTTTAATGTCTAATTCAATCATATCGATTGGTAGATTCTCTTGAATGGCTTTTTCTATCTCCTCTACTCGTTTCAAACATTTCTTTAAAATACTGATACTTCTGGTATTACTCAAATAAGTTGGATCTTTTGTTTCAATTTCATCCATATGAAATAGTTCTACAATCTTTTCTTTTAATTCTTCTATTCCTTGATTTTCTTTGATACTTAAAGAAATTATCTTGTTTGGCTCTACTTTTAGTAAATCTTTATTAATTTTAGATTTTAAATCTATTTTATTGATTAGAATTAAGTACTTTTTCTTTTTAATTTTTTCTAACAATTCTAAAATATCTTCTGTGATTGGTTCATTGTTATTAATCATAAAAAGAATTAGATCAGAATCTTCTATCATTTGAAGACTCTTTTCTACTCCAATAGCTTCTATTTTATTATCCGTATCACGAATTCCCGCCGTATCTAATATATTTAATAATATTCCATTAATGGTTATTTTTCCTTCTACAATATCACGTGTTGTACCAGCAATATCTGTTACAATTGCTTTGTCTTCTTCTAGTAAGGCATTTAAAAGAGAACTCTTTCCTACATTTGGTCTTCCTATGATAGACGTTTGAATTCCTTCTTTTATTATTTTTCCATTTTCTGATTCTTTTAGAACCTTGTTTATTTTTTCTTTTAGTTTTTCGATTTTCGGGATAAGAATTTCATTTGTAATCTCTTCTACATCATCATATTCTGGATAATCAATATTGACGTTGATATTAGAGATAATTTGAATCATATCTTCTCTTAATTCATTAATTAAGTCTGATGTTTTTCCGGTAATTTGATTCATAGCCATTTTTCTTTGAATCTCGGTTTTAGAATCAATCATATCCATAACTGCTTCTGCTTCTAATAAATCGATTCTTCCGTTTAAAAATGCTCTCTTAGTAAATTCTCCTGGTTGAGCTAATCTGCAACCCTTTTCTAGTAATAGTTCCAATACTTTATTAGTTGGAGCAATTCCTCCATGAGTATTGATTTCTACTGTATCTTCTGTTGTGAAAGTACGGGGTGATTTCATGACCGATACTAGTACTTCATCGATTGGAATATTATTATCATCTATAATGTGTCCATAATGAATGATATGACTATCTACTTTAGTTAGATCTTTTCCCTTAAAGATTTGGTTTACGATTGAAATAGCAGACTCTCCACTTACACGAACTATGGCAATTGCCCCTACTCCTTGACTGGTAGATATGGCGCAAATAGTATCATTCATACTATCCCTCCTTTTTTTCTGGTAGTATTATAGCACATTTTATTAGAAAGAAAAAGCATAAAAAAATGGCATTCAAAAGAATGTCATTTTTTGTTTGTTTAATCTGTTTCTAGAGATAATGTATATGGACTGGTTTGTGTTCCATTTCCTTCCATTATTACAACGTTAGAATCTAATTTTATAATTGGACGGATAGCGTGTTCATTACTACCAAAACTAACTGGAGCATTTCCGCCACTACTATCTCTTGAATAGATTGTACCAGTTGCAAGACTTCCACTTGTATTAATACTTCTTCCATTAAAATAATAATATGGTGCTACAGAAGGTACAGGATCTCCTTCTGGAGCAGTTGGTACTTCTACTGTGTAATAGAAGTTTCTTGAAGCTAACCAATAGGATGTAGGTGTACTGGTTCCTACTTTATTTGCTATAGTTGCTCCTATACTTTCTAACAATTGATAATCTCTTAAGTATAAAGTGTCTCCTCTAACACCATAGCCGTATTCTTGGCCTATTCCTGATGTTTCTACTGGTGTAGATTCAGTAGAATATGAGATTCTTGAAACAGTTTGAGTTTGTCCATTATATCCTACTATACGAGTTGCGGTTGTATAATCTTCTTTTGCGTATTGCTCTGAGATTGTTTGAAGGTTTTTAACTAAATTTAGGAAACCTTTTTCTCCATCTAATGTAACATTTACAGAAGATACATATACGGATACTGCTTCTACTCCGTTACTTGTAGAAATTACTCTCCATAAGTTTAATTCACTTGGTGTTAAATCTTCTCCAGATATCCCTGTTAATGTATCTGGTATTTCATATGTTGTAGCATCTGGTGTCATTGTAAAATAATCTCCTACTGCAAATTCTTCTGTTGGTTCTGGTGGAGCAGTTGGGGTTCCTATACGGAAAGCTGGTGATACTCCAACTTGATAATCAGAGAAGTTATTACCCATTGCACCAGTTGGATCGATACGATAGAAGCTTACAGCATCATCTATGTACGCAAATCTTAACCACCATGCACTATCTGATCCATCATATTGCTTAATTAATTCTTCATAATCAGTGGTTGTTACTTCTAAAGCTTCATAGTAATCTAATTGTCTAGTACTATAGTAAGCGGTATCAATATAATCGATTCCTGTCGTATTATCATTATCCACATCTTCTACTACTTCATGTGATGATAGTAAATATAATTTATCACTTGATACAAAGTTTTCTTCTCCAACGGTAGAACCATGTCCAGATACTACTGTAGTATCTATCACTCCATTTTTCAATTCCGTTGGTAAGGCATTATAGATATCTGTATTTAGATAGGTTCTCATAGAACTTGCTGCCCAGCCACCTACATTGCCAGTTTGAATATTTGTATTCATTGATTCCATCGCAATAATATCTGTGAATTCTACTACAAAGCCACATGCTGTTTGGGAGAATCCTTGAGATTCACATTCATCTGGTGTTGATTTATTGGCAATTCGTAATGTGTGTGTTCCTAATTCCTCTCCTAAATCAATTTCTTTCGTATCTCCTACATGATAGCCTTCTGTATGTCCGTTTTGTACGTTAGAAATGATAGTTGTCCAAGTATTATTTTCAAAAGAAAGCACTTCTTCGCAAACTACATAAAGTGTTGTGCTGCTTGTAGTTCTACTTGGTATATACTCATCTCCTGGCAAGTAACTTGTTCCTTGACCATTTGCTTGTGTGTTATAAGTACAAATATAGTCTGTTTTAGCAACTGTAGGTAAGATTATATTCGTTACATTCCAATTCGCTACTAATGTTACAACTTCTTCTACTTCTCCTAAATTCTTAAAATAGATGCTGTCATTATTTTCTCCTATTGCGGTCGTGCCATTCCAAATTGTTGTTGGGTTCGTTGTTGTTCCATATAATGCTGAGGTATTTAGATTAGATGCTGTCCAACCAATAAAGCTTTGATTTCCTCTAACAGATGTGATGGCTTCTCCTGATTGATTTTCTATTCTTGCTCCTTGACTGTTTGCATCAAAATTGATTGTAAAGTTTTTAGTCGGTTTATCTACTGCAATTACTTGATCTACTTCTCCTTTTGTTGGAGAATTAGTTCCTTTTAATCCACCATTTAGGTTATAGGTTATAAGATACTCAGTTGATTCATGAGTTTGAGCTTCTGCTTCTGGAGCTAGATTTATATATTCGATATCAAATGCTGTAGGAACTGCATTAGATGATAATGTTTTATTAGTAATTGGATCTACCCAGGTTCCTCTTGAATTTTTATAATAAATTTTCATATCTTCTGCACGATCAGAAGAAATTGTCTTGGCTGCTAGCATAATATGTTGAATGGTAAGCGTTCCACTATAGTTTTGAGCTTTATCTCTAGTAAATTCATGCGTACCAATTACATAAGCACCATTTGGAATAGAAGATGCAGTTATTTCTTTTGCTTTTACATTCATCGTGAACATTAATATGAATATTATTATTCCATATGTTATTTTCTTCATTTTACTACACCTTCTTTTAGTTTACTTTGGCCGTTATAACTTCTCCGGTAGCTAATTTTACTTTAAAGGTTGTTTCTCCAGCAATATCTGCGCTAGATACTGTCATAGTACTTCCACTGATAGATCCCATTACTTCCGTTCCGTCATTATACATTAATTTTGAAATAGAAACGGCATTTCCATTTTTATATACTGTTAGATATCTATCTGGTGAATATGGATCTACAGCAGCTATTCCTATTGTATAACTACTATTATCTTTCCAGGTTGCAATTAATGTGAAATTAGAAGTTACCTTACTATTAAAATCATAGGTTGCTCCATTTAGAGTCCATCCTGTGAATAAATAGCCATCTCTTGTTGGATCTTGCGGTTTTACTACTAATTGATTTCCTTCAACATTTTGTGTTGCGACACTGCTTCCACCATTACTATCAAATGTTATGGTATAAACACTTACTGCTGTTGCGGTTTGTGGCTTTTGCTCTGTTGGGTTTGGTTTATTGTTGGTACTTGGTGTTGTTTGAGCAGCTGGTGTTTCTTCTTTTTTCTCTTCTTTTTCCCAAGTAGCTTTTAAAGTGATGTCTTTTTCTACTTTACTTTCAAAATCGTATGGTGTCCCGTCTAAAGTCCACTCTTTGAATAAATATCCTGATTTGGTTGGTGGAGTTGGTCTTTTTACTTTATTTCCTGATTCTACTTTTTGACTTGCTACACTACTTCCTCCATCGCTATCAAATTTAACGATGAATTCTTCTGTATCTGTTGCATCTTTCTTCTTCCATACTGCTACTAATTTTATGTTCTTGGTTATCTTGTAGCTACTAGTTACTTTTTTTCCATCTATTTTCCAGTATAAAAAATCGTATCCTTTTCTTACTGGTTCATCAATACTTTCTAGTGTTTGTCCTTCTTTAACTTTAATAGTTTCTAAGTACTCTCCTCCATTGGTATCAAATGATACTTGAAAATATTTGGATCTATTTGAGTATGAAATTACTCCAGCTATTATAAAAATAATCAAAAGGATAATAACAATTATAATCGCTTTCTTATTTGATCTTGACTCTTCCATATTTTTTACTCCTTTTCATCTTATGTTGGCACATCCGCCCTATTCTATGATTACATTATCATTGTACTTTTTGCGACGTTTTTTGTCAAGGTAAATACCAGATTTCAACACAAAAAAAATCCTATCTTTTGGATAGAATTTTTAATCTTCTTTTGGTTTAATAACTACACAGCGGTTTGGCTCTTCGCCTTCACTTTCAGTATAAACTTTCTTATGGTCTGTTAGGATATTATGAATGATTCTTCTTTCATAAGAGTTCATAGAATCTAGTTTTACTGCTACCTTTGTTTGAGCAACTTCTCTTGCTACTTTTTTAGCTAGGCGTTCTAGTGATTGTTCTCTCTTTTCTTTGTATTCATTCACATCGATTACAAACTTGTAATTTTGTCCTAATTCTGTATTTAAGTATTGACTTACGATTAAAGATAAAGCTTTTAAGTTCTTACCATTTTTTCCAATTAGTAAGGCATCATTATCAGAAAAAATAATGTATTTTGGCACTTCTTCTTTATTTTTTATCTCAATATTAACTGTGTATCCCATCTTTTTTAGAAGTTTGATTAGATAATCTTTTATTTCTTTTACAACTTCTCTTTTTTCAACAACTTCTATTTCTACTTTTTTACTTTTAAATAGACCACCTTTTGTGACTTCTACTTCCTTTATGAATAGGTTTTCTTCTACTTCTTGTAGTTCTTCTTTAGCTTGTTGAATTGCTTCTTCTTTTGTTTTTCCTACATAATTATGCTTTTCCATTTTCTTTACTCCTTTTCACTAATATATTTTGTACCATTGTGAATATGTTAGATGTTACCCAATAGATACCTAATCCTGTTGGCATAAAAATTGCGGTTACTATGATCATAACAGTCATCATGGTTGGCATCATTTTCATACTTGGATTGTCTTCTGATGTAGCAGCATTCATTTTTAATGAGAAGAATGTTGTTACTCCAATACAAATCATTAATATTAAATAGGCATAAAACATATTGGTTGTAATTCCTACTGATGGGGTTGTTCCCAATTGTAATCCTAGGAATTTATCCTCAAAAATAACAGGTGTTCTTTGTACCGCCTCGAAAAAGGCGATAAATATTGGTAATTGTAAGAAAGCAAATAAGCAGCCTGCCATTGGGTTAATATTGTATTTCTTATAAATGGCCATCATCTCTTGATTTTGCTTCATTACTGATTCTGAATCTTGCTTTCCTTCATATTTCTTTTGAAGTTTATTCAACTCTGGCTGAGCTTTCTTCATCATTTCTGATTGCATAGCTGTTTTCTTGGTGATTGGGAAAGCTAATAATCGAATTGCTATCGTTACAATAATTACGGATAATCCATAGTTCTTTACGAAATTTCCTAAAACCAACAATATGTAAGCAAGTGGTTTTACAAAGAAACTAGTCCATAATCCTTCATATTTTCCTGAAGTAATTTGGAAATTAGAACATTCTGGTAATTTCTTTAGATTTACTTTATGTTCTTCATAGATTTTCTTTGTAGTTGGATTAGTTGGCCTACAAAGAATATTAGATGTTAATGTTTGACCTGTACTTTCGTTTTTTACTACCTTTTTATTTTCATCTACTAAAGTTTTTGCACAACCAGTAGTTATTAATAATAAGGATAGAAGGATACATATTTTTAATTTGGTATTAATTCTTTTCATTGGTAGTTCCTTTCTCTTGTTTATTCATTAAAGCAAAAAACTCTTGTTCTAAAAGAGCATAGGGCTTATCAATTGCTTCTTTCCTTAATATTATAATATAATCTCTGCAATTAATATAGTTTTTTTTGTAATTATCAATTATAGCCCTTAATTTTCTTTTATATTTATTACGAAAAACGGCATTCCCTAATTTTTTGCTTACAGAAATTCCATAACGATCATGGGATAGATCATTTTCTTTAAAATGAATCACATAGTATCTGTTTTTTATGCAAGAACCATTGTTTATGATACTTACAAATTCTCTTTCTGTTTTTACGATATCTTTTTTCTTCATATTTCATCCTTCTTAGAGTAAAAAACCACTGGTTTAGCAGCGGTATTTTTATTTGCAAAGACTTTTACGTCCTTTACGACGACGACGGTTTAATAGATTCGTTTTCTTACGTGCAAAAAAGCCTAATCTTTTTGATTTCTTATGATTATTTGGTTGATAAGTTCTCTTCATTCGTTCCACCTCCAGACATAAATCTACATTATTATAATAATAAGATGATTGATTTGTCAATGAAAAATTATCATTTCCCCTTTCTTTCCACTTTTCCACAGATTTGTTGAAAACTTTTTTGATCAAGTGATTTCTTTTTCTGTGGAAAATGTGGAAAACTTTTCTTTTTCTTGATCTATTTAGATTTTAGTTGTTGAAAAAATTGTCGAATTCTTGGGGATTATTTTTTTTCCACTTTTTTTGTTCCTTTTTTCCATAGTTTTTTGTAGAATATTCTTAGAAATATTTTCCTTTTTTCTATAAAAAAAAATTATATCAAAAATGATTTCCTTTTTTATTTTTTTCGTATAGAATAGGGGGTAATTAAATTATTTTGGGGGAGATGGTGCTATGAATTTTGATTCCATTTGGTCAAATTTATTAGATAAAATCAAATTAGATTTAACATCTCTTTCTTATGATACTTGGTTTGCTGATACAAAGTTATATAAATTAGAGGATGGAAAAGCTTATATCATTGTACCAATGCAAATACATAAAAAACATTTAGCTGATAACTATTCGAATTTGATTATTAAGAATTTAAATGAATTAACGGATGAAAACTATGATTTAGTATTGTTATTAAAGGAAGAAATTGAGCAAGAAGAAGAAAAGAAAAAGAAAAAAGAAGTAAAAGATATGGAACCTACAGAAGTTCCTCATTATGATACCGTTCATAACAATTTAAATAAGAAATATACTTTTGATAGTTTTGTAGTTGGAAATAGTAATAAATTCGCACAAGCAGCTGCACTTAGTGTGGCAGAAAATCCTGGTAGTATGTATAATCCTTTATTCTTATATGGGAATAGTGGGTTAGGGAAGACTCATCTCATGCACGCAATAGGAAATTTCATTGTAGAAAATTCTAATCGACGAGTCTTATATGTTACCAGTGAACAATTTCGGCAAGATTTTGTAAAGGCTAATCGAAAAGATGAAAGTGGAACGAACTTTAATTATATAGATTTTTTTAAGGATAAGTACCGAAATATTGATGTTTTGTTGATTGATGATATTCAATTTTTAGGAGGAGCATCTCAATCTCAACAAGAATTTTTCCATACATTTAATAATCTGTATAATGATAGAAAGCAAATTATCATTTCTTCTGACCGATCCCCAACCGATTTAAAATTATTGGAGGAGAGGCTTAGAACTCGATTTACCTGGGGATTAACAGTTAATATTTATCCTCCTGAGTTTGAATTAAGAATGGAAATCTTGAAAAAAAAGATTATTGCCGGAAATTTTGAACAGGATATACCAGATGATGTCATTGAATATATTGCTTCTAATATTGGTCCAGATGTTAGACAATTAGAGGGCTCTGTTACTAGATTACTTGCTTATTCAGCCATTTGGGGAGGAAAACAAATTACTTTAGACTTAGCAATTGATGCTTTAAAGGACTTTATTAGTAAAGGAATAGGGGAGAAAAATGATATTCAAAGGATTCAAAAGATTGTATCCGAATATTTTCAAATCTCTCCGGAAGATATTCGAAGTAAAAAGAGAAGTTCTAATATTTCTTTTCCTAGACAAATTGCCATGTATCTGTGTAGAACTATGACAGGGGAATCTTTTCCTAAAATAGGAACAGATTTTGGGGGAAAAGACCATTCTACAGTGATGCACTCTGTTGAAAAAATAGAAAATGAGATTAAAGTAAATAAAGATCTAGCTAATATAGTAGAAAAATTAAAGAAAGATATAGGGGTTGTGTAAAAGTTGTGTTTTTGAACGGATTTATCCACATAGAAAAATATAAAAACACATTGATAAATATGGAAAAAAATTGACTTTTCACTTTTTCCACACTAATAATAGAAATAATAAATGAAAGAAGGAATAATAATATGAAATTTACAATTAAAAGAGAGATTTTATTAGACTCATTAAATAAGGTATCTAAAGCAATATCTACTAAGAATTTGATTCCTGTATTAGCTGGTATTAAATTTGAATTAAAAAAGAAGAGATTAGTTTTAACTGCTAGTGATAATGATATTACGATTCAAACCATGATCGAATGTAGTGATTCTGAAGATTTTGTAATTGAGAATGAAGGTAGTATTATCATACAAGGAAAATATATATTAGATATTGTTAGAAAATTACCAGATGAATTTATTCATTTTGAAGTAATTGATGATTTAAAGATTCTAATTTATACAGATAATAGTGAATTTAATTTAAATGGTATTAGTGAAAGTGAGTATCCTAGTATTAGTTTAGAAGAAAGTAAGAAGAAAGTAGAAATTAAGATTGCTACCTTAAAAGAGATTGTTTCACAAACAGCATTTGCTTCTTCTAATGAAGAGAGTAAACCAGTATTAACCGGTATCAATTTTAATATTGTAGGGAATATCTTAGAATGTAATTCTACTGATTCTTATCGTTTAGCTCGTAAAGTAGTTTCTTTAGAGAAAAGTAGTGAAGAGAATTATAATATTGTTATTCCTAGTCGTAATTTAATTGAATTTACTAAGATTTTGAGTAATGATGATGAACTTGTAGAATTACATATATTTAGTAATAAGATTTTATTTAAGACAGGTAATTTGAAATTAGAGTCTCGTTTGATTAGTGGTACTTATCCGAATACTTCTAATTTATTGCCAGAGGATTCTTTATTAGTTATTCATACTCATTTGAATTCTTTATATGATGTCATTGATCGTGTTAGTATTTTAACTAGTGATAAAGAGAAGAATATTGTTACTTTAGAGACAAAAGGAAATACTTTAATTTTAAAGAGTAGTTCTTTAGAAATTGGTAGGGTAGAGGAAAAGATGACTGTTGAAAAGAATAATGAAGAGGATATTACTATTTCGTTTAGTGCAAAATATATGATGGAAGCTTTAAGAAGTTTTTCAACAGAATCTGTGGATTTACATTTTGTTGGAGAAATTAAACCTATTCTAATTAAATCTAGTGAAGATGAGAGTTTAACTCAATTGGTTTTACCTATCCGTACTTATTAAAAAGAGAGAAATTTCTCTTTTTTTGTTTGATTTTTATGATTTTTCGTATCATATCAATGGAGGATGATGATGGAGGATACATAAATTGGCAAAAGTCGACAAAGCATTATGGTATAAATATGTTGAAAACCGTTTAGGTTTTCTAAAGGGGGAAATAGTATGAAATATGAAGTAAGTAATGGTACTTTAGCAATTGTACCAAACGAGAATGAGAGTAGTTTAGTGTATGAAGATGAGAATCAATATGTGGTAGATCAAACGCCATTTTCTATTATGGAAGATAGTTGTAAATACTTTGGAAGTACTTATGAAGGTAGAAAAAATGGTGCTAGAGACATTTTAGGAGCAGAGTATAAGGTTCCTATTGTGATTGAGGATTCTAATAATTTGATTGTTTTTCCAACTACGTCGCCATCTGCAGAAGATTGTGTATGGATTTCTTTGAAACGTGTGAAAAAGATTGAAAAAGTAGATTCTTTTGCTACAAAAGTAATTTTTGATAATAATCAAGAAATTGTTGTAGATTGTTCTTATCGTACAGTGGAAAATCAATTATCTCGTGCTTCTCGTTTAGATTTAATTTTAAGAAATCATAAAAATAGTTAAAATTAACTATTTTTTTGTGCTTTTTAGGGTCATATGTGCTATAATAATGGTGTATGTATAGGAATACTGAGTTAGGGGATAGGTGAAGCGTATGGACCTTTTAAACGGCTTTAAATGAAAATTGCTAAATTAAGTTTGTCTAATTTTAGGAATTACTCGACTGAACATATTTCTTTTGGAGATTCTATGAATATTTTTGTAGGAAATAATGCTCAGGGAAAAACTAATATTTTAGAAGCTATTGTGTTTTTAGCTCTTACTAAGTCTCACAGAGTAGGGACCAATCCGAATATTGTGATGTTAGGAAAAGATAGATGCAAATTATCCTGTGTTGTGAAAAAAGATAAAATTCCTACTCATTTGGAAATAGAAATTACGGAAGATGCTAAGAAATTAAGAGTTAATCACACGGATATTCGAAAAGTAGCGGATTATATTTCTTATTTGAATGTTATTGTTTTTACACCAGATGATTTAGAGATTGTGAAAGGATCTCCTAATATTCGAAGAAATTTAATGAATATTGAACTATCCCAATTATCTAAAGAATATTTAAAGAATTATAACGAATATGATAAGCTGTTGAAAACTAGGAATGAGTATTTAAAAGTTTTATTTCAAAATCATATTGCAGATAAAACGTATTTAGATATTATTACAGATAAACTGATAGAAAGAGCAATATTGATTTATCAAAAGAGAAAAGAATATTTAGATTGCGTGAATTTATCTATCCATTCTTTTTATCGAGATATTTCTAATGATGAAGGAATTAAGGTTTGTTATGTACCTAATGTAGAATTTGAAGACTATGATAGTGAAACAATTCGAAAAGCTTTAAAACATGTGTTTTCTAAGAATTATAACAAAGAACTTAATTATGGTATGACTATATATGGTCCTCATCGAGATGATTTTTATTTTGAATATCACAATGAAGATTTAAAATATTATGGTTCTCAAGGACAACAAAGATTGGCTGTTTTATCTTTTAAACTTTCAGAAATTTCTATTTTTAAAGAGCTTTCTGGAACTACTCCAGTATTATTATTAGATGATATCTTTAGTGAATTGGATATAAAAAAGAGAAATAAGTTATTAAAAATGATTTGTTTGGATAATGTTCAAAGTATTATTACAACGACAGATTTAAAGAACATTCAAAAACAATATTTAAAAGATGCTTTTGTTTTTACTGTGGAAAAAGGCAAAATAGAAAGAAAGTAGGTAGGGAAGATGAGTGAAGAAAAAGTTGAAAAAGAGTATGATTCTTCTGCCATTCAAGTATTGGAAGGATTAGAGGCTGTTAGAAAACGTCCTGGTATGTATATTGGTACTACTAGTTCTCGTGGACTTCATCATTTAGTATGGGAAATTGTTGATAATTCGATTGATGAAGCTTTAGCTGGATATTGTACTCATATAGAAGTAACGATATGTAAGGATAATAGTATCATTGTAAAAGATGATGGACGAGGTATTCCTGTTGATATCCATCCTAAAACTGGAAAAAGTACGGTAGAAACTGTTTATACTGTACTACATGCTGGTGGAAAGTTTGGTGGGGGAGGATACAAGGTATCTGGTGGATTACATGGTGTCGGTGCTAGCGTTGTAAACGCATTAAGTGATTGGTTGGAAGTAAGGGTTTATAAAAATGGTAACGTTTATTTTCAACGGTTTAGTCATGGTGGTCATCCTGATGAAGATTTGAAAATTATTGACCATTGTGATTCGGATCGTACCGGTACAACTGTTCATTTTTTACCGGATGATGAAATTTTTACGGAAACTACGGTTTTTGATTATGATATTTTAAAAACTCGTTTAAAAGAACTAGCCTTTTTGAATAAGGGATTAAGGATTTCTTTATTTGATGATCGTGAAGCAGATAAAAAGGATTCTTTCTGTTATGAAGGTGGTTTAGTAGAATACGTTCAAATGTTGAATCGTAGCAAAACACCTATTCATGAGACAATCGTTGATGTAAGTGGAGAGGAAAATGATATTCGTGTAGAAGTTGCCCTTCAATATAATGAAAGTTATAATGAGAGTATTTATTCTTTTGTTAATAATATTACAACTCCTGAAGGAGGTACACATGAAGATGGAGTAAGACGTGCTTTAACTAGAATTTTAAATAAGTACGCTACTACTAATAACTTATTGAAAGAAAAAGATGATCCGTTAACTGGAGAGGATGTCAGAGAAGGAATCACGATGATTATTTCTGTTAAGCATCCCAATCCGCAATTTGAAGGACAGACTAAGACAAAATTAGGAAATAGTGAAGTTCGTGGTATTGCGGATAAGATTTTTTCTGAGGCTTTTGAGAGATTCTTATTAGAAAATCCTGATCAAGCTAGAATTATTTTAGATAAGGCTATGACTGCGAGTAGAGCGAGAGTCGCAGCAAAAAAAGCTCGTGAATTGACTAGACGTAAGGGAGATTTGGATATCACTAATTTCTATGGAAAACTTAGTGATTGTAAGAGTAAAGATGCGACGGTTTCCGAAATATTCTTAGTCGAGGGTGATTCTGCTGGTGGATCTGCTATTAAAGGAAGAGATTCTATGACACAAGCTATCTTACCTTTAAGAGGAAAAATTTTGAATGTAGAAAAGGCTAGATTGGATCGTGCTTTAGGAAATGAAGAGATTCGTACAATTATTACGGCTTTTGGTACCGGAATAGGGGATGAATTTGATTTATCTAAGCTTCGTTATCATAAAATTATTATTATGACTGATGCTGATGTAGATGGTAGTCATATTCGTGTGTTGTTATTAACATTATTCTATCGTTTCTTTCGTCCAATTGTAGAAGCTGGACATGTTTATGCTGCTCAGCCACCATTATTTTGTATTAAGCATGGTAAAGTTATCAAATATGTTTTAAATGAAGAGGAAAGAGATGCTTACTTAGCTACTTTATCTCCTAATACTAAATACGATATTGCTCGTATGAAAGGTTTAGGTGAAATGGATGCAGAAGAGTTAAATGAAACGACAATGGATATTCATAAGCGTGTTTTAAGACAAATTACTGTAGAAGATGCCATTGCAGCAGATGAAGTTTTCTCTAAATTGATGGGTGAGGAAGTAGAACCAAGACGTGAATTTATTGAGACCAATGCTATGAATGTAGAGAATTTGGATATTTAAGGAGGGTTTTAGAAATGGACAGATTAGAAAAAAACAATATTGTACGAGAAATAGAAGATTCTTTTTTAGAGTATTCTATGAGTGTTATCGTTGCTAGAGCTCTTCCTGATTTAAGAGATGGTTTAAAACCTGTACACAGACGTATTCTATATTCTATGTATGAATCTGGTTATACCCCAGATAAACCTCATAAAAAGAGTGCTAAAATCGTTGGAGATGTTATGGGTAAATACCATCCTCATGGTGATTCTTCTATTTATGAAGCTATGGTAAGAATGGCACAAGACTTTTCTTATCGTTATATGTTGGTTGATGGTCATGGAAACTTTGGTAATATAGAGGGTTATGGAGCTGCAGCTATGCGTTATACGGAGTCTAGACTTTCTAAGATTTCGTTGGAATTATTACGTAATATCAACAAAGATACTGTTAATTTTGTTCCAAACTTCGATGAAAGTGAAAGAGAACCTGAGGTTTTGCCTTCTCGTTTTCCTAATATTTTGGTAAATGGTACGACAGGTATTGCAGTTGGTATGGCTACTAATATTCCTCCTCATAATTTGGGAGAAGTTGTTGATGGTTGTATTGCTTATATTGATAATCCAGATATTGAATTGGATGAATTAATGCAATATATCAAAGGTCCTGATTTTCCAACAGGAGCTGTTATTTTAGGAAATAGTGGAATTCGAAAAGCTTATGAAACTGGTCGTGGAACGATTACTATTCGTAGTAAAGCTACCATAGAAGAAGAGAATGGTAAACAATTTATTGTTATTGATGAAGTTCCTTATGGTGTCAATACTTTAGAATTGAAGAATAAAGTTGCTGAACTTGTTCATAATAAGGTAATCGATGGTATTAGTGATTATCATTCTGACTTAAAAAATGGTATTAAGATTACGATTACATTAAAACGTGATGCTAATCCGCAAGTGGTTTTAAATAAATTATATAAGCATACTGCATTTCAAGTTTCTTATGGTATTATCTTTTTGATGCTTGATCAAGGAGTTCCCAAGACCTTAGGATTAAAAGAAATTATTGCAAAATATATTGATTATCAAAAAGAGGTTATTATTAGACGTACTCGTTTTGATTTAGATGTTGCGGAAAAAAGAGTTCATATTTTAGAAGGATTAAAGATTGCTCTTGATAATATTGATGCAGTTATTAAGGTTATTCGTGGATCTCAGTCTGATGAAGAGGCAAGAGATGGCTTGATGAATGGCTTTGGTTTAACTGATGTTCAGGCTAATGCAATATTAGAAATGAGATTACGTCGTTTAACTGGCTTAGAAAGAGAAAAAGTTGAAAATGAGTTAAGTGAGTTATTACAAACTATTGTTGAATTGAAGGCTATTCTAGCTAGTGAACAAAAGATTTTGGAAGTTATTAAGAATGAGTTGCTTGAAATCAAGCAAAAATATGGAGATGAAAGACGTACTAATATTGATATGACAGCTATTGAATATATTGAGGACGAATCATTAATTCCTGAGGAAGACATTATTATTAATTTAACAAGAAATGGTTATATTAAGAGACTTAGATCCGATACTTACAAGACTCAGAATAGGGGTGGAGTAGGAATCAAAGGAATGTCTACTAATGAAGAAGACTTTGTAGAGCATTTGATTTCTATGAATACTCATGATTATATCTTGTTCTTCTCTAATTTAGGTAGAGTTTATCGTATGAAGGGTTATGAGATCCCAGAATTTTCTCGTCAATCTAAAGGACTTCCTATTGTTAATTTATTACCTTTGGAGAAAGGTGAAAACATTAGTTCGATAATTAATGTTAAACAAGATGATGATACTACGAAATATTTGATGTTTGCTACAAAGAATGGTATTGTTAAACGTACTCCAATTGAAGAGTTTGATAATATCCGTAAGAGTGGTAAAATTGCTATTGTTTTAAAGGAAAATGACGAATTAATCAGTGTAAGAAGTACTTGTGGAAAAAACGAAATTGTCATTGGAGCAAGTAATGGACGTTTAGTTCGTTTTGATGAAAATGAAGTTCGTTCCATGGGTAGAAGTAGTTCTGGTGTTAAAGGAATGGAACTTGATGGTGCTATTGTTGTTGGTGCAGAGGTTGTGGAAAAAGGTCATTATGTTTTGATTGTAACTGAGAATGGTTATGGTAAACAAACATTAATTGACGAATATCGTTTAACTCACCGTGGAAGCAAAGGTGTGAAAGCATTAAATGTTACTGAAAAGAATGGTATGATGGCATCTTTGAAGTGTTTAGATCCAAATGAACCACTTAATCTTATGATTATTACCAATAGTGGAATTATTATTAAACTACCTTTGGAGCAAGTTTCTACTTTAAAGAGAGCTACTCAAGGTGTTAGATTAATTAATTTAAAAGATGATCAAAAGGTTTCTACTGTAGCTTTAATTGTCAAAGAAGAGGACAATTTAGAAGAAGCTAGTAGTGAAGTAGCTGAGGCTAGCGATGTTAGTGTTGTCGAGAAAGATATTGTAGATGATGTTGAAGAGGCAGAAGAATAATCTGTCTCTTTTTTTTGAATTATTTCCCGGGAAATAATTTTTCGCATTTTTTTATTGTGAAACATCTGTTGTTTTTCTTTATATTTTCTTATTCTTTTTTCGAGATTCTTTTCTTTTTATTCTATTTAAATAATCTCTTTATTTGTTGTAATATCAACGAAAACCACAAAAAAACAGTTTATTATGACAGCTTATTATTGAGTTTTTTTTCTATATTCTGATTAATTATTCACTGTGTGAAACATCGTACGATGTGCTTTACGGGAAATAATTCTAGATCTTTTTAGAATTGTTTATGTTGTATAAAAATATTTCCCGGGAAATATTTTGAAAATTAATTTTTTTTATAATTTTATGCTTACTCATATTTTTACTATAGTGATTTTTAGAAAAAAAGATTATTTTTATCGAATTTTTTAGTGATTCATATTTGTTAAAAATAAGATTAGAAGTTTTTCTTT
>JAFRIU010000025.1 GCA_017432645.1 Bacilli bacterium | reverse complement strand
ACAGTGATAAAATAACAACAAGCATAACAAGACAGCTGGATTATTATAAAGAACTTGAAACAACAAAAACAAATTATACAAGTGCTATAAAAAAAGCATCAGGGACAGCATCAAATTGGTGGTTGAGAACTTCTTATGGAAATCTTTGGTTCTTTTATACTAAATCAGATGGAAGTGGATCGGGAACTAGTGCTGATGACGCTGAAGGTGTCTCTCCAGCTTTCCGTCTGGGATAATATCTTTACATAAAGACTTATGTTATAAAATACATAGGTCTTTCTTTTCTCTAAAAAATGATATAATGAAAGAAAATAGGAGGATTTATGAAAAATATAAAGAATAAAGACCTAAGCTTTGATATAAAAACTCAAGATGGAGAAGAAATGACTTGTGACATCTTATCTGTTGTTCCAAATGAAGAAAATAAAAATGAACCTTACATCGTATTTACCGACTATTTATTAGATGAAAACGATGAGTTTATTCTTCATTTTGGCAAAATTATGGAAAGAGATGGAGAATACCAGCTATTAGGAATAGAAGACATAAAAACGATTCAAAGGATTAAGGAACAATTAAGTGATGAAATTGTTTCTCGGGTAAATAAACAATTCCAAGATTTTCTAGATGAATAAGAAAGGAAAAATATGATAGAAGAGAAATTTGTAAGAAAAAATGAAATTGGAGTCGACATCGAATATGAAAAAATTGCTATATATCCAAAAGAAGATAAAGAGTATTTAATTTATACAGACTATGTTCCTTCTAATGATTTATACAAGATTCGTCTTTATGCAGATAGAAAATTAGGAGAGAATAAATATGAAAGATTAAGTGAAAAGGAAGAGAAAAGAATCCTAGAAGAATTCTATAACGATACACTAAAAGAAATTCTAAAATTAGATGATGAGTTGGTAGAAGAACTTGATTCAGAAGAAAAAACAAAACTAGAAAGACTACAGGATGAACTAGAAGAAGCCAAAAAAAAGAACAATGAAAAAGAACTGCTTCATATTCGTGGACAAATCATCAAAGAACTAAACTACCAGATTAAGTCAGAAAAAGATCCTGCAAAAAAGGAAGAATTAGAAGAATTAAAAAAGAAAACTCTAGAAGACCATAAAGAGTTGATTAATAAAAAGTATAAAGATGACTATACCAAAAAGAAGAAAACTTTTGCTGGAATCGTAACGGTATTACCAAAAGGAATTGCACTAGCCTTCAAAAAGGTAGCTGCAACAATTGAAGAGTTAAAATTAGCAAAGACAACCAAAGAAAAAACAGACGGAATACTAGAAACATTAAAAGATAGTGTAGAACTAATAGGAACACCAGTAGATTTTTCTATTCGTTTTGCTGTAAATCATTGGTATTTATTACTATTATTACTAAGCATTAAACTGCCTATTATAGATAATATTCCTTTTTTCAAGAACATCAAAAATAAATTAGGTAATAATATCAAGAACATGGAAGTAGTTGCTACATTAGAAGGTATCCTAGAGCAAATCAAAAACTTCGTAAAAAACATGGGAAAAGTACCAGCAGTGGATACCGTTCCCAAAGAAGTATATGAGTGGTCTGCAGCAAATCAAAAGCAAGAACAATTATTGATGAGACAATTAGCAGAAGCCGCAGCCGCAACAAGTAAGGTTCAAGGAACACCAGTTGTGACGACAGGTTTAACAGAAGTTGCCCAAGAAATTGCATCTGCAGGAATGGAAGCAGCCAAACAAGTACAATCTACTAAGGTACCACAAAAAGTATATGAATGGTCTGCTGCGAGTCAAAAACAAGAACAGTTATTAATGAAACAATTAGAAGCTGCATCCGAAGCAAGTAAAGTTCAAGAGACGGCATCCATTACTCAAGGATTAACAGAAGTGGCAGAAGAAGCAGTAGAAACAGCTGCAGAAGCAGCCAAACAAGTAGAATCTACTAAGGTACCAAAGAAAATATATGAGTGGTCTGCAGAAAAGCAAAGACAAGAACAATCTCTAATGAGAAAAGCTACAGAAACAGCTAGAAAAAGTGCAGAAACTGCAGTGGATCTAGTAACAAAAACAGAAGCAGAAAAACTATTAGAGAAAGCCTCTGAAAGCATAAAAGAAGTAACAGTAGAAGTAGCAGAAGCTATGCAAGAAGTAAGTGATGAATTTATTGAACTTTTAAAACAAAGTAATCACTTTGCAATAGGAGAAGAATTAAAAGACATAACCGTTGTCCATAGTGCAGAAGAATACTTGAAGTATGCCAAAGAAATGAATCCAAAAATGCCGATTACTTTAGAAACAGCAGTGAAAGTTTATAATGATTATTCAAGAGGATATCCAATCGGTCAAAGACATGTGATTTGGCCAGAAGTAGATGAAGAATTACATTACTTTAGTACTGGAAAAGACTTAATTCAATATATTTTAGATGGAAACTCTCAAGAATTAACAGACTATTTTGAAAGCTTTAATAATTCGGAATTAGATAAAATATCTAGTAGCACAAATATTCAGGGAGCAATTGAATCTCTTGCTAAAAATTTAGGTGTTAGTATTTCCACTGCAACTGTTATATTTGCTGTTGCTTATGGAGCTGCCAAAATAGCAGAAGCATCTATAATCGGACCTTTTGCTCTTCACCCATAAAGAATCTGATAAGAAAGATTCTTTTTCTTTAGCATAATAAATAGAATTATGATATAATAAGACTGATTACGAAGGAATAGGTGATTTTATGATAGACCGATTAGAGGCAACATTAGAAAAATATAATAACTTACAAGAAGAACTAACGAAACCAGAAGTATTATCCGATATCCAAAAAACGAAAAAATATTCCAAAGAAATATCGGAATTAGAAGAAGTAGTAAATGTCTATAAACAATATAAAAAAGTATTGGAAGATATAGAGAATACAAAAGAGATTGTGAAAGATCCTGAACTAGGAGAAATGGCTAAAGAAGAATTAAAAAGTCTAGAAGAGGAAAAAGAACATCTAGATAAAGAACTAGAAATTCTTTTGATTCCAAAAGATCCAAATGATAGCAAAAACGTTATTATGGAAATTCGTGGAGCAGCAGGAGGAGACGAAGCCAATATCTTTGCTGGAGATTTATTCAGAATGTATACAAGATATGCAGAAAAGCAAGGCTTTAGCTATCAAGTTTATAACTCCATTGAAGGAACAGCAGGAGGATTCAGCCAAATTGAAATGATCATCAAAGGAAAAGGAGCATATTCTCTCCTAAAATATGAAAGCGGATCTCATAGAGTACAAAGAGTACCAGTTACAGAAGCCAATGGCAGACTACAGACTTCAACCGCAACCGTTTTAGTAATGCCAGAAGCCGATGAAGATGTAGAAATAGAAATCAATCCGAACGATTTAAGAGTTGATATCTACCGTTCTAGTGGCTGTGGAGGACAAGGAGTAAATACTACCGATTCTGCAGTTCGTATTACACACTTGCCAACTGGACTAGTAGTTACTTGCCAAAATGAAAGAAGTCAAATTCAAAATAAAGAGCAAGCCATGAAAGTTTTAAAATCTCGTCTTTATGAATTACAAGAACAAGAAAGAATGGAAAAAGAAGGAAATGAAAGACGAAGCAAGATTGGAACGGGAGATAGAGCAGAAAAGATAAGGACCTATAATTATCCACAAAATAGAGTAACAGATCACCGTATTGGTTTCACAACCAATAACCTTGATAGAATCATGGATGGAGCTCTAGATGAAGTTATCAACGCACTAATCCAAGAAGATCAAAAGAGAAAACTACAAGGAGATACGGAATAATCCGATGAGAGTAGAAGATCTATTAGTGTTTGGAAAAGCACATTGTCATTCTGATCATGCCAAAATTCTCTTAGCCGAACTCTTACAAAAGAATCCATTAGAATTACTAAATTGCCTAGAAGAAGTCGTACCAGAAGATCTTTCCAATCTATATCAAAAAGAAGTACTTGCTTTATCCTATGGGAAACCACTTCAATATGTGATAGGAAGAGTAAATTTCTATGGAAATTCGTTTGAAGTAGATGAAAGAGTACTCATTCCACGTTTTGAAACAGAAGAACTAGTAGAAAATACAATACAATACATTAAACAGTATTGGCAAGAACCAGTTGATATTCTAGATTTAGGCTGTGGAAGTGGAGTAATTGGAATAACTCTCGAAAAAAAAGTTTCCACAAATTCTGTGGATTTAATAGATATTTCTAAAGATGCACTAGAAGTTGCAAAAAAAAATGCCAAACAATTAAATTCTAAAGTAAACTTTCTAGAAAATGACTTCCTATCTAATGTTCAAAAGAAATATGACATCATCATTAGTAATCAACCTTACATTAGTGAAGAAGAAGAAATCGAAGCAATTGTAAAAGAGAATGAACCACATGAGGCACTATATGCTGGAAAAGAAGGACTAGATGCTTATGAAAAAATCTTTCAAAATATCTCTTCTAACATGAAAGAAAAATGCTTAATAGCTTTAGAAATTGGTTATGAGCAAGCAGAAAAAGTAACAAGAATCGTTCAAAAATATCTAAAAAATGTAAGAATAGAAGTAAAGAAAGATCTATCAGAAAAAGACAGAATGATATTTGTTTTTCAAAATTTAGAATAAAAAAGAAGAAAAAATCTCACTATGAAATAAGAAAGTGAGATTTTTATATGAAAAAAACCGTAATAATGTTAGCTTTAATTGTCAGTATTCTGTCTCTAAATAAACAAGAGACGGTGAAAATACCAAAGGATTCGATTCGATTAAGAGTAATTGCTAGTAGTAATCGAGAAGAAGATCAAAGAATCAAAAAAGAAATTGTAAAGAATTTATATGATGAATTAAGCCAGATTCAATCCTTTCAAACTCTGGAAGAAACAAGACAATATATTAAGAAGAAATTACCAACGTTTGAAGAAATTGTCGAAAACACATTGCAACAAGAACAAACAGAAAAAACTTTCCACATAAACTATGGAAAAAATTATTTTCCAGAAAAAGAGTATAAAGGAGTAACTTATGAAGAAGGAGAGTATGAATCTTTAGTTGTAACATTAGGCTGCGGAGAAGGAGAAAACTTCTGGTGTGTCCTATTTCCACCCATTTGTTTCTTAGATGAACAAGAAAATGAAAAGATTGAATACAAATCTTTCATTAAAGAATTGCTTGATAAGTATTTTTAAAAAGAAAAAAGAATAAAATGTATCAGGTGATAAAATGACAAAGATTCTCACATACACTTTAATGGGAATCAGTCTTAGCATGGATGCCTTCTCCCTCTCTCTTTCTCTAGGAATGATGTCTCCACCCAAAGATAAGGTAAAAATAATCATTATTTTAGTGGGAATTTTTCATTTTCTAATGCCATTACTTGGAAATATCGTAGGAGAAGCCATACAAAGAGTAGGAAATATCAATGGGAATAGAATAACTTCTCTTATTTTTTTATCCTTAGCACTCCAAATGATTTTAACAATAAAAAAAGAAGAAAAGATAGATTTAAAAATAAAAGCCATTCTTCTTTTAGCATTCACAGTTAGTATAGATAGCCTATCCGTAGGACTTGCCTTTGGTCTGACCAACGAAAAGAAATTATTGGCTAGTTTCTTATTTATGATAATCAGCTCTTCTTTTACTTATATGGGATTTTTCCTTGGTAAAAAGCTATATCAAGGACTAGAAGAAAAGGCAACGAATCTAGGAATACTGATTATGATAGGAATGGCAATTAAGTATCTGATTTAGGAAGTTTACGACAAAAATCAGCGTTTTTTCGGCTAAGAATTGACAAAAAAATGAGAATTTTCTATGATTAAAGTAGGTGATAAGAATGCTAGTCAATTTTAAAGAAATATTAAAAAAGGCCAAAGAAGAAAAATATGCTGTGCCACATTTCAATATTAATGATTTAGAGTGGACAAAATATATATTAGAAGAGTGCCAAGAATTAGAAGTTCCGGTTATTTTAGGAGTAAGTGAAGGAGCTTCTAAATACATGGGAGGACCAGACGCAATCGTTGGAATGGTAAAAGGATTAATAAAAGATTTAAATATCACCATACCCGTATGCTTACATGTAGATCATGGTCAATCCTTTGAAACTTGCCAAAAAGCAATCGATGCAGGATTTACTTCTGTCATGATAGATGCTTCTAAAAAAGAATTAGAAGAAAACATAAGAATAACCAAACAAGTAGTAGATTATGCTCATGAACGAGGAGTATCAGTAGAAGCCGAAGTGGGACATATTGGTGGAACAGAAGATAATATTACTAGTAGTGCAACCAATGCTAGGTTAGAAGAATGCATAGAAATCTATGAAAAAACAGGAATTGATGCTTTAGCACCAGCTCTAGGAAGTGTTCATGGTTTCTATAAAGGAGAACCAAATCTAGATTTTGAAAGGATGAAACTAATTAGCGAAACTCTACCAATTCCACTAGTACTACATGGAGGAAGTGGAATCCCTGATGAAATGATCCAAAAAGCTATTTCTTGCGGAACTTCCAAAATAAATGTCAATACAGAATTACAAGCCGCTTGGGCAACAGCAGTAAGAGAATTTCTAAAAGAAGATGAGGAAGCTTATGATCCAAGAAAAGTAATCGGTAGTGGTGAAAAGAAGATGAAAGAGGCTATTCGTGAGAAAGTAAGACTATTTGGTACAAAAAAATAATTCAGGAGGGTATATGAAAGTAATAGAAATAGAAGGTGCAAGAAAACTAAAAGGTTCTATTCGTGTCAGTGGAGCAAAGAATGCAACTGTAGCATTAATCCCAGCTGCAATTTTAACAGATGAAGAAGCTACTATTTGCAATGTTCCAGAAATAACGGATACAGAAGCACTATGTGATATTTTGAAACTATTAAAAGTTCAAGTAAATCGTTCTACAGAAAGTGTGATTATTAATCCATCTGAAATGGTCAACACAGAAATAACAGAACCTTTTTCTAAAAAATTAAGAGCATCTTATTATTTTATGGGAGCCCTACTAGGAAAGTATAAAAAAGCAGTAATGTATTTTCCAGGAGGATGTTCCATAGGAGCAAGACCAATTGATCTTCACTTAAAAGGTTTTGAAGCCCTAGGAGCAAAAGTAACAAGTGAAAAGAATAAATATATTGTAGAAGCCGAAGAATTAAAAGGCGCAAATATCTATTTAGATATTGCATCAGTAGGAGCTACCATTAATATTATGTTAGCAGCCGTTCGTGCGAAAGGTACAACGATCATAGATAATGCTGCCAAAGAACCAGAAATCGTAAATGTCGCAACATTTTTGAACAATATGGGTGCCAAAATCAGTGGAGCAGGAACATCTACTATTAAAATAGAAGGAGTAGACTATCTTCATAAATGTTTCCATGAAGTCATTCCAGATAGAATCGAAGCAGGAACTTATATCATTATTGGAGCATTATGTGGAGAAGAACTACAAATCGATAATGTTATTCCAGAACACATTGATTCCCTATTGTTGAAATTAAAAGAGATGGGTGTAGAACTAGATATAGGAATGGACTATGTAAAAGTAAAAAAACAAGAACATACTCTTCAGGCAGTCAATATCAAAACAGCAGTATACCCAGGATTTCCAACCGATTTGCAGCAGCCTATTACAGTTTTATTAACTCAAGCTAGTGGCAAAAGCAAAGTAACAGAAACTATTTGGGAAAACCGTTTCATGCATATTCCTTATTTAAATAAATTAGGTTCAGACATTGATGTCAAAAATCAAACCGCAACCATTATGGGCCCAACAGAATTAAAAGGTGAAGAAGTAGTCGCAACTGATTTAAGAGCGGGAGCAGCTATGGTAGCTGCTGGTTTAGTAGCAGAAGGAAAAACCACTATCACTAATGCTGAACATATTTTAAGAGGATATGAAGGAATTATCGAAAAATTAAGATTAGTAGGTGCTAAAATAAGCTTAAAAGAAATAGGATAGAATAGCCTATTTTTTTTAAGGAGAAAAAATGAATAAAAAACTAAAATTAGGGATTTTAATTTTATTATCCTTGTCTGTTTATTTTATTTACCAAAAAACAAATCATAAGAAGGAAAACATTCTAATATTAGGAGATAATTTCTCCTTAGGACGTAATTCTTATGGAATCTACGATTATAGTTATATAGATTACTATAAAGACTCCATAGAAGGAAAAGAAGTAAAGCTAAATAAAAAGTATTGTCAAAAAGACCTAACGATACAAAGTCTACTAGAAAAGATTCAAACATATCCCGAAATAAAAAGAGATTTAAAAGAAGCCAATCTCCTATTTTTAAACGTTGGATATACCGATCTACTTTATAAATTAAGTCTAAAAGAGAAGATAACACCTAATTTATTAAATCAAATTCTTCAAGAAATAGAGAATGAATTTCAAGAACTACAAAAAGAAATATCCAAATACTATAAAAAGAAAATAATTATAATAGGATATTACTCCTCTAAGCAAAAAGATTATTATCAAAATCAAGGAATTAGAGGAATGAATAAGATCTTTCAAGAGGACTCTAGAAACATTTATATCGATACAGAATCTATATTAAACAAAAAAGAATACTTCTCCAATCCAAGTTCTTATTATCCTAATCGATTAGGGTATCAGAAAGTAGCAGAGGAAATAATGAGGAAAACACTTGAAAAATCAAAAAATATCTGATATAGTAATAACGCATTTAATTACTATGACAAGCAATTTGTCATGGCGGAAGGAGAGATTATATGAAAAAAGATATTCATCCAGAAGTAAAAGATTGTACAGTAACTTGTGCATGTGGAAATACTTTTACTTGTAAGTCTACAAAATCAGAAATCAATGTAGAAATCTGCTCAGAATGTCATCCTTTTTATACAGGAAAGCAAAGTAGAGCATCTCGTGCAGGAAGAGTAGATAAATTTAATAAGAAGTATGGATTAAATACAAAAGACGCTGAATAAGAATAAATACACTCTAAAAAGAGTGTTTTTTTATTAGAAAAATTGACACAAATAAAGGAATCCTGCTACAATAAATCTAGAATTAAGGTGATAAAATGAGAATAGGTTTAGCAAGTGATCATAGAGGATACACTTTGAAAGAAAGAATAAAAGAGGAATTATTAAAAGAAAATTATGAAGTACTAGACTATGGGACGAATTCCACTGAGTCCAGTGATTATCCAGATTATGCTTTTCGTCTAGGAGAAGCAATAAGAGATAAAGCAGTGGAATATGGAGTGGCAATTTGTGGTTCTGGAATAGGAATTAGTATCGCTTGTAATAAGGTAAAAGGAGTTCGCTGTGCTAAAGTAGATAGTATAGAAGATGTCATGGCAACTAGGAGAGATAATGATGCCAATATCATTGCCTTTGGAGAGAGAACACCACAAGATGAAGCGATTCTATGGGTAAATATGTTTTTATCAACATCTAGTTCTATGGAAGAAAAACATGTCCGTAGAAGAAATAAAATAAAAGAGTATGAGGAAAAAATATCATGAGTGGAAAGTTTTTCTTATACTGTGCAGTAACTCTACTAGTGATTTGGTCTATGGATGCCGTAAACATCAATAGAATTTTTAAACAAAATAGAGTTATTCAAGCAACCATCTTCTATTTTCTTCTAGGAATATCTATGATTTATTTAGTTACGAATTTTATATGGGATTTATTCACCTCTGTAAAAATATTATAAAAGAGGTATAAATCTTTTTTTTTGACTCATACTGTTACTGAGGTGAAGATATGACAAAAAGAAGATTGAAGACTCCCTATCTACTATTATTCCTAGCAGTACTATGGTTACTCCCTCTTATTTTCCTAGAAACCATCACCAAAACCAATGTGAACGATTATATGGTAGATGATTCAGAACAAGTATCAGAAGAACCAGTGGATTATTCTCAACCTGTTCTGAATGATACAATAAGAATTATTCAACCATTTACGGATCCCACTGTGAATGTAGTAAAGACTTTTTATGATTATCAAGGAACAGAAGAAGATCAATTAAAATCCATTCTATACTATGAAAACACATACATGCAAAATACAGGTATCGATTATCAAGGAGAAAATGTATTTGAAGTAATTGCAATTTTAGATGGAGAAGTAACAAATGTTAAACAAGAAGGATCATCCGGAAAAACAGTAGAAATTACCCATCGCAATGGAATCACATCTAGTTATCAAAGTCTACAAGAAATTAAGGTTAATAAAGGCGAAGTGGTATCACAAGGACAAGTAATAGGGACGAGTGGAGAAAACGAATTAGAAAAGGATTTAGGAAATCATCTCCACCTAGAAATTTATGAGAATGGTCAATCTAAAGATCCAAATCTTTATTTGAATCAAGAGATTCCATACGAAAAGGAAGAAAAATAATTCCTTTTTTTTGTGCAAAAAATATAAAAATTATACATAATATAGGAACAAACTATGATAGAATAAAAAAAGGAGGGTGAGAACATGGTACTAGCCAAAGATATCGGAATTGATTTAGGAACGGCAAATGTATTAATTTACTTGAAAGGAAAAGGCATCGTTTTAAATGAGCCTAGTGTAGTAGCTGTCGAAACGGAAACCAAAAAAGTCATTGCGGTAGGAAAAGAAGCTAGTGAAATGTTAGGAAGAACTCCTGAAAAAGTAAAAGCAATAAAACCAATGAAAGATGGAGTCATCGCAGATTTTGAATTAACAGAAATTATGCTGAATGAGTTCATAAAAAAAGCCAAAGCTAGAAGAGTAATTACACGACCAAGAATCTTGATTTGCTGTCCAACTAATATTACACAAGTTGAAAAAAACGCCATAATAGAAGCGGCAGAACAAACAGGAGCAAGAAAAGTATACATAGAAGAAGAACCAAAAGTAGCCGCTATTGGAGCAGGAATGGATATTTCCAAACCAACAGCTAATATGGTGCTAGATATTGGTGGTGGAACAACAGATATTGCGGTATTATCATTAAATGGAATTGTTTCCTCTTTATCTGTAAAAGTAGCAGGAAATGCTATGGATCAAGATATAATTAAATATATCAGAGAAAAATACAAACTATTAATTGGGGAAACCACAGCAGAAGATATTAAAATCAATTTTGCCAATGTCTATAAACCAAAGAAGAAAGAAATTAAGGAAATCAAAGGAAGAGACCTACTAACAGGACTTCCAAAAGCCATTGAAATTACACAAGAAGAAACAAAAGAAGCATTAGCAGATTGCCTAGAAAAAATTATAAAATCTTGCAAAACAGTTCTAGAGCAAACTCCACCAGAATTATCCGCAGATATTGTGGAAAAAGGAGTTATTCTAACCGGAGGAGGATCTTTATTAACAGGATTAGTGGAAAGAATGGAAGAAGCATTAACGATTCCTGTCTTAATGGCAGAAACTCCATTAACTTGTGTTGCTGAAGGCTGTGGAATTCTATTAAACAATGTAAAGCTTTTAGAAAAAGATCAATAGAAACAAGTTGCCAACAAATAATGTTGGCAATTTTTTTGATATTTGGTATAATTCCTAATAGAAAGAAGGAGTTTTATGCAACATCAAATTCTATCTGCACTTCCTATTGTATTAGTAACGTTTATTTGTTCTGTACTTATTATGTATTTAATGAGAAAAGTTGCAAAACATATAGGTGCTATGGACATACCGCGAAAAGAAGAAGAAAACAGACACATTCATCAAAAAGAAACACCTAAATTAGGAGGAGTAGGAATCTTCCTAGCTTTCTTAGTTGGATACATGCTTTTTGGAGAGCAAAGTATTCGCATGAATTCAATTTTAATAGGAAGTTTTATTGTCATCTTAACAGGAATTGTAGATGATATTAACCCAATTAAAGCTAGTTACAAATTAATAGGGCACATAGCTGCTGCCTGTGTAATTGTCTTCTATGGAGGAATCCTTTTAGATAATATAACGGCTTTTGGATATTATTTTAGTTTCGGTATTTTCTCCTATCCGATTACCATTTTATTTATTATTGCTTGTACTAATATTATTAACTTAATTGATGGCTTAGATGGTTTAAGTGGTGGGATATGTAGTATTTTCTACATCACCATCGCCATCATTGGATACTATCAAGGAAGAGAAGGAAGTCTTGTTATGATTTTAACACTTATCATGTTAGGATCTACGTTAGGCTTCTTGGTTCATAATTTCCATCCTGCTAAAATTTTTGCTGGAGATTGTGCTACTTTCATGGGATTCATTATCGCTGTGATTACCTTATTAGAATTTAAAGGACCAGCCCTAATTTCTTTCTTTGTACCAGTAACTATCCTAGGAATTCCTATCTTAGATACTTTCTTTGCAATTGTTAGAAGACTATTAAAAGGACAGCCACCTTTTCAAGCAGATAGACAACATCTTCATCATCAGTTATTAGGAATGAATTTCTCTCATACCGTTACCGTACTGATTATTTATGCTATAGATATTCTATTTGCTTCTGCTTCTATTTGCTTTGCAATTATTCACCCCGTAATAGGAGAAATACTTTATGGAATTATCTTTGTTCTAGTAATCTGGTTTGTTCTTCACACGACGATTATTTCTGATAAGACACCAAAACAAACAGAGAAATTCCTTCATCATATTTTTCCGAAAAAAAATTAGAGCCAAAAGGCTCTTTTTCTTTGCATCTTTAATAAATTCTGTTAAAATGAAAAAAGGTGCGTGATAAAATGATAGATTTTATAATCTTGGAAGATAACCTTCATTATCTTCATAAGTATAAAAAAATAATAGATAAAATCATGATGAATTATGACATTGAATATGATATTACAGTATTAGATAAGTATTCAAAAGAAACACAAGAAATCATTCCAAAAGAAAAATTTAAAATATACCTACTTTCCTACGAAAGTAAGAAGAAAACACAACAAATGATTGAAAATATAAGAGAAGTTCAAAATGATTGGCAATCCCTTATTCTTATATTAGAAAATACAGAATCCATAGAAGAATTAAAAAAGACCAATTATTTTATACTAGACATTCTTTCTAAACAAACAGACTTTATCGAAAGACTAAAAAGAGATATTCAGATTTGTCTAAATCATTATGATCAAAGACCGAACACTTTAAAATATTGTTATAAAAAAGTGTTTTATAGTATAGAGTTTTGGAAGATTATTTATATTGAAAAAGAAATGGATACTAAGAGATGTCTTATCAAAACAATTGATCACACTTATCCTATTCAAGAAAGATTAAGCTCTTTAGAAAAGCAGTTAGATAATCGTTTCCTAAAATGTAATAGAAGTTATCTAATCAACCTAGAACAAGTAGAATCTTATAATCTCAAAAACAATTTCATTACATTTAAGAATAAAGAAGAATTAGATATTGTATCAAGAGATAAGAAAAAAGAAATGATTCACTACTTCAGAGGTCTAAGAAAATAAAGAATTGTCGAAAAAGAAAATAAGAACAGAAAAAAGCATCTAAAAACTACAATTAAGAGAAAAAACAAAAATTTAAATAGATATTTGATAGAATGATACTACCAAAGAAAATTGGTAGAATGAGAGGTGCTTTGTTGTGATGACCGGACGCGTGAAATGGTTCAATAACGAAAAAGGATATGGATTTATTAGTTTTCGTGAAAACGAAGATATTTTTGTCCACTATTCGGCAATTGAATTAGATGGTTATAAGACATTATCAGAGAATCAATTAGTAGAATTCAAATTAATTGAAACTAGCAAGGGATATCAAGCCATCAATGTAAGACTTATAAAAGAAACCACTCCTGTATAAAAAGTGGTTTTTTTCCTTTTTGTATGCTATACTAAACATAAGGAGGAAAGAATATGAAACTGAATATTCATGGAGACAAGATAAAAATTACAGAATCAATGCGTAATTATTTAGAAGAAAAACTAGAGAGATTAAACAAATACTTAGAAAATGGAGATGCTGTTACTTGTAATGTGATTGTAAAAGTAAATGGACGGAATCAAACAGTAGAAATCACGATTCCATTAAAATCCTATATTTTAAGATCAGAAGAAACACAAGAAGATTTTTATGCAGCAGTAGATAAAACGATAGATAAATTAGAAAGACAAATTCGTAAGAATAAAACAAAATTAATGGCAAAACAATCTAAGCCGAATTATGAATTTAATTTTGTAGCAGAAGAGTTTAAAGAAGAAAAAGAAGATACTCATAAAATAGTAAAAAGAAAAGCAATTGAAGTAAAACCTATGAATGAAGAAGAAGCAATTCTTCAGATGGAATTACTAGGACATGAGTTTTATATGTTTAAAGATGCTGATACAGGAAAACCAGCAGTTATTTATAAGAGAAAAGACGAAAACTACGGAATAATTGAGTCCGAATAATAGAAGGGTTGAAAAGCAAAAGAAGACGTGCTATAATAGAGACCGTTAAGAGGGAGTAGTCCTGAAAAACTTAATTCAACAACACTATAATGGATTAAGTAGTATGAAAGTACTGGACAAGACTTTTACAGAGATGTAAAAGTCTTTTTGTTAGGAGAGAATATGGAAAAAATTAAGAATTTAAAAGTAAGAAAGAAGTTCCTATATTTAGCCATGGAAGGAATAGTATTAACAGAGTTACTAAGTGGATGCAGAAATGAAGCTCTAACATACGTAGAAAGTAGTTCTAGGTTTTTTGCTCCAGGAGAACATCTTTTAACGGTAACGCTACCGTATGATGGACAACCAATTCTAGAAATTGAACCAGGCTATGAAATTATAAATGTTTCTTATCAAGGAGATGTTGAAACAGTGACCTACAGAAATATTGACTCTGTCCTTTGCACCATACCTGATTCAATTAGTTATGATGACCTTGATTTTAATACTTTTGGAGAACCATTAGGAATGGGAGAATCCCTAAGTTATGAGCCAACGAATCCTATCGTGCCTGTTAGATAAAGAGAAAAAAGGGAAAAAGATGAGAAAACCTTTAATTTCCCATCTTTTTTTGATAGAATAATAGAGTGAAGGAGATAAGATCATGAGTTTACTAAAAAGAATATTTGACCACGAATATAAAGAATTAAGAAGATTTCATGCAATTGCTGATAAAGTAATGGATTTAGAAGAAGAATATTCTAAATTAACGGATACAGAATTACAGAATAAAACACAAGAATTTAAAGATAGATTAAGAGCTGGAGAAACCTTAGAGGATATTTTAGTAGAAGCTTTCGCAACCGCAAGAGAAGCTGCTTTTCGTGTGATTGGTGAAAAACACTTCTATGTACAGATTTTAGGAGCTTTAGCTATTCACTATGGAAATATTGCTGAGATGAAAACTGGTGAAGGAAAAACCTTAACGGCTGTTTTACCATCTTATTTGAATGCTCTAGAAGGAAAAGGAGTTCATATCATCACCGTCAATGAATATCTAGCTACACGTGATGCAGAATGGATGGGTGGAATTCATAAGTTTTTAGGCCTAACAGTTGGAGTAAACACTAGAGCAATGACAGCCAAAGAAAAGCAAGATGCCTATAACTGTGATATTTTATACTCAACCAATAATGAGGTAGGTTTCGACTATTTAAGGGATAACATGGTTGTTCGTAAAGAAGATCGAGTACAACGACCATTAAACTTTGCTATCATTGATGAGGTAGACTCTGTTTTAATTGATGAAGCACGTACCCCATTAATTATCTCTGGTGGAGAGATGGCTAATGGAAATCTATATATTCAAGCAGATCGCTATGCGAAAAGTTTAAAAGAAGATGTAGACTACATCTACGATGAAAAAACAAAAAGCGTAAATCTAACAGAAGCAGGAGCAGATAAAGCAGAGCAAACTTTCCATATCAAGAACTTATATGATGTAGATAATGCTACTTTATTACATTTCATTAATCAAGCATTACGCGCCAATTACTCCATGAAAAATGATGTTGACTACGTTGTACAAGAAGGAGAAGTTATCATTGTAGACCAATTTACTGGTCGTTTAATGAAGGGAAGAGCATATTCTGATGGACTTCACCAAGCAATTGAAGCCAAAGAAGGAGTAAATATCAATCAAGAGACTAAGACTTTAGCGACTATCACCTTCCAGAATTTATTCCGTATGTATAAAAAACTATCTGGAATGACAGGTACCGCTAAAACAGAAGAAGAAGAATTCAGAAATATATACAACATGTATGTAGTAGAAATTCCAACTAATAAAGAAGTTATTCGTATTGATGCTCCAGACTTAGTTTATGCAACGAAAGAAGCAAAATATAAAGCTATCATAGAGTTCGTAAAAGAACGTTATGAAAAAGGTCAACCAGTATTAATTGGTACCATTGCTATTGAAACCAGTGAGCTAATTAGTAATCTATTAAAACAAGCTCATATTCCACACGAAGTATTAAATGCAAAGAATCATGAAAGAGAAGCAGAAATCATCTCTAAGATTGGTTTAAATAAGTCTGTAACGATTGCTACCAACATGGCTGGACGTGGAACCGATATTAAGCTATCAGATGAAACAAGAGCCTTAGGTGGATTATGTGTAGTTGGTACAGAAAGACATGAATCTCGTCGTATTGATAATCAGTTACGTGGACGTTCTGGGCGTCAGGGAGACCCTGGATATACCCAATTCTTTGTTTCCATGAAAGATGATTTAATGGTAAGATTTGGTTCAGATAGAATTGGAGCCATGATGGAATCTATGGGATTAGGAGATCAGGCCATTCGAAGCAAAACATTCACAAAATCCATAGGAACTGCTCAAAAAAGAGTAGAAGGAAATAACTTTGATATTCGTAAAAACCTTTTACAATATGATGATGTCATGAATAATCAAAGACAAATTATTTATGATAAGAGAAATAATATCTTAGATAATGAATCTATACATGAAATGGTCCTAACGACCTTCCGCCATCACATAGAAGATTTAATCAATTCTCATATGCCACCAGAAGGATACTTAACAGAAGAGGATTATAAAGATATTGTAGAATTTGTAAATGAAAATCTACTAAGAAAAGATATCAAATTAAATGATATCAAAGACAAAGCACCAGAAGAGCTAATTGATTATCTATCAAAGGTAGTTATTCAAGAATATGAAGAGAAATTAAAAGGAATTCCAGAAGAAATTACACAGGAATTTGAAAAAGTCATTACTCTTCAAGTATTAGATAATTATTGGATGGAACATATCAATACAATGTCTCATTTAAGAGAAGGAATTCACTTAAGAGGCTATGCTCAAGAAGATCCGTTAAGATCTTATACAATTGAAGGATTCGATCTTTTTGATGCTATGTTACAAAAGATAGATAAAGATGTTTCAATTTTCCTATTAAAAGCAGAAATTCGTCAGAACATTGAAAGAAAAGAAAATACAAAGAAATTAATTACAAATGATTCAGACGACAAAGTAGTCAAAAAACAAGCTAAAAAGAAAGAAAAAGTAGGAAGAAATGATCCATGTCCATGTGGCAGTGGTAAAAAATATAAGCAATGTTGTGGTAAATAATGATTAAAATCGGCGCAAACCCAAGTAATATAAGGGTTTGCGCTATTTTTATGCAATACTTAAAAATTGCAAAAAATTACAACTTAAAATTTTTAGATAAGTTTTAGATAAGTATTTTAAAAGTGGTTAAAACTTTTATAGAATAAGGATAAAATGGATATAAAATTAGATAAGTTTTTTATGGTATAATTAATGAGGTGGTACATATGGTCGATAAATATTTAAAAATAGTATATGATGATTATTACAATATTAATAGAACTATTAATTTGATGTGCGATAAGGATGTAATAAAATTTGTTTATTTTTTATCTCAAAATGATTTTCATGATGAAAAAATTGATGATATAGTTAAGATATTTAAAGATACATATCGTAAAGATATTGATGAAATGATTCATAATTCATCTGACGACACTTTCTTTTCTGCTAGAAGTACGTTGCATTTTACATATCCATTGGGAGAAACATTAAAGAGACTTGACGTT
>JAFRIU010000024.1 GCA_017432645.1 Bacilli bacterium | reverse complement strand
TACCAAAGAATACATTATGAAATTATTAAGCATTTTAATAGACCACATTGATGAAAAAAGAGATATTTATAGTGCTATTCTCTTAAATAATAGGAATGGGTTTTTAGTTGATTTTTTAATTGATGTTATTGAAAGAGAGTCTTTAGAAAGATTAAAAAATAATAATGATATTATGAAATCAGAATTACCATTGAATATACTAATAAAGTTCTATGCAGGGGGATTAATAAATGTCTGCATGTCATGGCTTACTCGTAAAGAAAAGTATAATAAAGAAGAATTACTAGAGTTTATAGATAAATTAATACCCGAAAAAATATAATATTTTTTCAAAATAATCTAATTTGTTTAAAGTTATCATAAAAGATTAGAGTTTTTAATTCTAATCTTTTCGTTATATATCCATATTGCGAAAACCTTTCTGTTCGGAATATTATTTATTTTGCGAAATCATTAATCAAGACCTTTTAAATCAAAATGAAGTTTCCATTCCAAATAATCTCTATCTGATATTTCTCTGTTCTCTCTTTTTTTTCTCATTTTTTCCCATGCTTCAAATCCTCTTATAATATCTTCAGTATAGAATGTTTTTTTCATTGCATCGATATCGAAAATAAATTCACTATAAGGACACAACTCTTCTTCCCACATATGTTGATGTATAACTTCATTAGGATCTGCAAAATTATATCTTTTTATAGCATATACACTTACATCAAATAATTCTGCTAGATATTCTACTCTATCTAGTTCTGGTTCTCTAATATTGTTCTCATACTTACGGATAGTATCTGCAGGATCCTTTCCACCTAGATTTAAATACTCTGCTACATCAGTCAATTTCATATATCTTAGTTCTCTCAAAAATTTTAGTTTTGCTCCTTGACTAAGACTCTCCAATTCAGGTTTAAAAAAATAATTACCCATAATATTTACCTCCAATCTTATTTTTTTATTCCATTAAAAAAGCTAGTACTTAAACTAGCCAATCCCTTTTTATTCTTTTTTAATCTTTGCTCTCCATATTTGGACTACAAGAAATGCCACCCGAGTTTTATTGTCACTATACTATGCCATTTAGAAGCACCTCCAATCTTAATTTTTTCCATTTTTATTATAATTTTTAAAATATTAGCAAAACCTTTTAATTACAACAAAAAAAGAGTATTTCTACTCTTTTGATTTGTACGTTTAAACGTCCTAGTTTTTGTGCGCTTTAATTGCGGCTTGTGCAGCAGCTAATCTAGCAATAGGAACTCTAAATGGTGAACATGATACGTAAGATAGTCCTATTTCATGACAGAATTCTACACTTGAAGGATCTCCTCCGTGTTCTCCACAAATGCCTAATTTAATATTTGGTCTGGTTTCTTTACCTAGTTCTACAGCCATTTTAACTAATTTACCTACACCTTTTTGGTCTATCTTAGCAAATGGATCTTGTTCATAGATTTTATTTTCATAGTATGAACCCAAGAATTTACCAGCATCATCTCTTGAAAAACCAAATGTCATTTGTGTCAAATCGTTTGTACCAAATGAGAAGAATTCTGCTTCCTTAGCTATTTCATCAGCTGTTAATGCGGCTCTTGGTATTTCAATCATTGTACCAATATGATATTGCATATCAGAGTTTTTCTCTTTTTTAACTTGTTCTGCTGTTTCTATAACAATATCTTTAACAAATTTTAATTCTTTTACTTCTCCGACTAATGGTATCATAATTTCTGGAACAATATCATATCCCATTTCTTCTTTTACTTCAATAGCAGCTTCCATTAAGGCTCTTGTTTGCATTTTAGCTATTTCTGGATATGTTACTGCAAGACGACATCCTCTATGACCCATCATTGGGTTAAATTCATGTAATTCGTCACATTTTGCTTGTAACTTTTCTTCTGTTACTCCCATATCTTTTGCTAATGCTCTAATGTCTGCTTCTTCTTTTGGTAAGAATTCATGTAAAGGTGGGTCTAGGTAACGTACTGTCATTGGTAATTCTTTTAATTCTTTGTACATTGCTTTAAAGTCACCTTTTTGATATGGTATTAATTTATTTAAGGCTTTTTCTCTTTCTTCAGTTGTGTCTGCAAGAATCATTTTTCTGATGTTGAAGATTCTTTCTTCTTCAAAGAACATATGCTCTGTTCTACATAATCCAATACCTTCAGCTCCTAATTCGATAGCTTTTGCAGTATCTTTTGGTGTATCAGCATTAGTTCTAACACCTAATTTTCTGAATTTGTCGGCCCATTCCATGACTCTTCCAAATTCTCCGGCAATAGTAGCATCTACGGTAGGAATAGCCCCATCATATATGCAACCTGTTGTACCATCTATTGAGATTGTATCTCCTTCATGGAATACTTTTCCACCTAATTCAAATTCTTTCTTTGCTTCATTCATCTTGATATCACCACATCCTGATACACAGCATGATCCCATACCACGAGCTACAACTGCTGCATGTGATGTCATACCACCACGTACGGTTAATATTCCTTGTGCTACTTTCATACCTGTAATGTCTTCTGGTGATGTTTCTAGTCTTACTAATACTACTTTTTTCTTCTTAGATGCCCATATTTCAGCGTCTTCAGCCGTAAATACTATTTGTCCACATGCGGCACCTGGAGAAGCTCCAAGCCCTTTTCCGATTGGAGTAGCTTCTTTTAGTGCTTTTGCATCAAATTGTGGATGTAATAAAGTATCTAAGTTTCTTGGATCTATCATTGCTACTGCTTCTTCTTCAGTACGCATTCCTTCGTCTACTAGATCACATGCTATTTTCAAAGCAGCTTTGGCAGTTCTTTTACCATTTCTTGTTTGTAACATATATAATTTACCGTGTTCTACAGTAAATTCCATATCTTGCATATCTCTATAGTGTTCTTCAAGAGTTTTACAAACTTCCTTAAATTGTTTGAATGCTTCAGGAAATTTTTGTTCCATTTCAGCTATTTTCATAGGAGTTCTAACACCTGCAACAACGTCTTCTCCTTGAGCGTTTGTTAGAAATTCTCCGAATAATCCTTTTTCTCCAGTAGCTGGATCTCTTGTGAAGGCTACACCTGTTCCGCAATCGTCTCCCATGTTACCAAAAGCCATTGATTGAACATTTACAGCAGTTCCCCAAGAATAAGGAATATCGTTATCTCTTCTGTATACATTTGCTCTTGGATTATCCCATGAACGGAATACAGCTTTTACAG
>JAFRIU010000023.1 GCA_017432645.1 Bacilli bacterium | reverse complement strand
TTCTTCGAAGCCTTTTTTTGCTCTTTTGTGGTAGATTCTTGAATTTTCTTTAATTCATCTTTTTCATTTGTTGAACTTGTTTTTTCTTCTTTTGCCATAAAACCACTCCTTTATTCTTTATTGAACCATACGGTTGGATAACCAAGGTATGGGATTTTTCCTTTTGATTTTCCTATAATCATATCATCTTTAATTAAAATATCATCCATTTTGGAATTGGCATCTCCTTTTGTGTAATAAATGTAGGAATGATTCCACTCTAACTTTTTGACGATGCGATGTATGATAATATTACCATTATAACGAAAAGCAATGACCTCATCCAATTCAAAATTCTTTTCTTTTTGATCTACTATGACGATATCTCCTTTTTTCATTTTTGGTTCCATACTTCCACTGGCAATCGCAATCACATAGTATCTGAAATAACCACTATAGAAGTATACCATGATAAGAACTAATGCGGATGGTAGGAAGAGGCCTTTCCATTTCTTTTTGTGGTAATCTCTTGGAATCTCATCATCTTTTTTGCATTCAAAAAATTTTGAAATATGATAAGCATATAATATGGGAACCAATAAATAAATGATAGATGCTACATATTCGTTAGGGTTGGGAATCAGTGGAATTATATATGGGAATAATACCCAAATTAAATCAAAAAAGATGATTGGATGATATCCCATTTTCTTAGAAACATAGGAATAAGATATACTCTTTGAAATAGTTGGTAATAACGTTAAGGCAAAAAATTTTAACCCTTCATAATTGGATTGAAAATTTATTTGATACACATTATTAGAAATATCTAATACTATAAAAAATATGACCGTTACTATGGTACAAAGCCAGTTTCCATCCGACTTACATAGCATATTGTATCTTAGAATCTCCTTTAAAATACAATAAAAGAAAGCTGGCAAAATAAATCTTGTGATGCCATATGTTGTTAGATAATTCTGTGTTTTAGCTAAACCAACAATAAATCCTAGTAAATAATAAAGTACAAAATAAGTTAAGGCAAAAAATAATACTTCAAACAATATATCTTTTAAATATCTATGTTTATCTTTTTCTAGAATAAAGTAAAAATGAAAAAACAAAAGTAAAAATCCTAAAAAAGCAATCATTTTATAATCTGAAAGGAAACTTTTCACGAAAATATCGATAAAAAGGATTATCATTAAGATTCCCATAAAAATTAATAATCTCTTATATCCAATTTTCATATTTTCTCCTTTCTATTTTTTCATTTAAACACGTTTAAGGCAACTACTTTAGTTGCCCTAAACCATGCCTTTTTAATCTACTGAATCATATGTTAATACGATATCTGGGAATGTTACATCGAAGTCTCCATCAGCTAGTCCACTACCAGCTGCATATTCAATCACAACAACGATTTCTTCTGATGCTGTTTTGGCTAGAGAGTGTCCAGATATAGAAGCTATTGATGTTGTTGTTGGAGATTCACTACCAACTTTGATGCTTAGACTAATTCCATTACATGCTGTATTTACAAGTGCTTGTGTAGTACCAGTTTTAGCGGTACAAGTTTTATTTCCAGAAAATACAATACTATTTAAGTAAGCAATGTATTCTCCAGCATTATATGCATAGAACGTATAGGTTGCAGATTGTCCTGGTTCTGTGAATGTAGCTTTTAAATTAGAAATCACTGGGTCTGTTGCATTATTAATCGTTGCACTGGTTGCTGAGAATCCTGTTGCTGTCGTGTTTAATGTAGGTGCAATGCTATTAGTTTCTACTGATGAACTACTTGATGAAAAATCAACGTTAAATGCAGCTGAACTAGGATTTACTTCAGCGGAAGAAACAATAGTTAAAGTATTAGAAAAAGCAGCATAACCTAATGTTATTCCAATTGCACTAAGTACTAATGCTATAATAGAAATGATTCTATATGTTTTATTATCACTCATTTTTTCACCTCCTAACTTGAATTTCCTTGTTTTCTTTTGAAAAACATAAATCGTAGTAGTATCTCTCTCACTACTATTCTACTACGTTATAATTGTATCATGAATTTGTAAATATTATCTACCCTTTTTCACACAAAAAAAGAGAAATTCTTCTCTTCTTTTTATAATGTTTCTCGAATAATTTTTACGTGGATAAAATCTCCATCTTCTATTTTCTTAAAAGAATCTAGATGAATATAGAAATAGGTTTCTTCCTTTTCAGAAGAGGATTTCATTACTTCATCGATTAAGGTGTTCTTCTGATCTGTCATTAAATTTTTCTTGGAGTCTCCTTTACGTAGAGAGATAACAGAATCCGTTAGATTTTCTACAAAAACTTGATAAGTCATTTCTTCCTCTTCTACCTTTTCACCTTTATAATTTGTCAGTTTAATGACGTATTCTCTTGAATCTAATTTAGATAATGCTTTGGCATCAATTCCAAATGTAAAACTAGTTTCTATTTCATAAAGAGGAATTACCATATTACTATCAAATGCTTGTGCTTTTTCGTAATCTTTTTTATGAATAATGCATCCTAAAATGATTACTGTTATGAGAAGTAATAGGAAAACTGTCAATAGAAATGGAGTACTATTTATTATTTCTTTTATCGTCTTTTTTTCTTTTTTATCTTTCTTTTTTGTCATACTTTCTTCCTTTCCTCTTCATCTTATCATATTCTTCTCTTTTTAGCCATCGGTTGTGTATCTAGGAGAACATTTTAAGATGATTTCTGTTCCATCTATGATGGGAGTTCCTTCCGGATAAGATTGCTCTGTTACATAACCTATTCCTTCTATTGTTACTTTCAATCCTAGTTTTTGTAAAATGTCTTTGGCATTTTTAGAAGACAAACTTACAACGTTGGTAACTGTTTTTATAGCACTGTTGGTAATTAAATAAACTGGAGAACTGCCTGTTATTATTTCTTTTGGATTAGGAGACTGTTCGATTACTTTTGTGCCATCTCCCAAAACGATGGTTGGAATTTGATTGGTTTCTAATATTAGTTTTGCATTCTCAACTTTTTGATTAATAAAACTTGGTAATTCATAGGTTGGGATTTCTGCGGTTGGAGTTTCTGTATCACTATTTCCAAAATACTTAGAAATATTTTGAACGATTTCTTTCACGGCATTACTGATTGGTTTTTGACTACCACCTTCTGGTCTGGAAACAGAAGCATAGATTATTATTTGGGGATCACTTTTTGGATAAATTCCAGCAAAAGAGGAAATAATGTCTTCCTTACCGCTTAAGTATCCTCCTCCATTTTCTTTCGCAATCTGTGCTGTTCCTGTCTTACCAATTAACTCCCCACTTTCTATTCGATAACCACTACCGGTGTTTCCTATTCCATTTACACAATCATCCATTAATTGGATCATCTTTTGTACCGTAAGCGTAGAAGCTACTCTTTCAATCTCTTCTCTTTCATTCTCTAAAATGACTTCTCCCGTTTCCGAATCTACAATTTTAGAAACTAAATATGGTTTTAATAGAATTCCATCATTCGTAAGAGAAGTAAGGGCTTTTAAGTTTTGAATTGGGGTGGTTGTAATTCCTTGACCAAAACCAGCATTATAAATCTCTGTTTCATATTTAAATTCTAGATTTCCTTTTGATTCATTTGAAAGCTCAATTCCTGTTTTACGGCCGAATCCTAACTTCTTGAAGTATTGCCGAAGCATAATACTAGACATGTGACGATTAATGATATTAATCACTCCTACGTTACTACTCATAGCGTAACCTTTATCGAAAGTTAAGTATCCCCAACCTTCACGATTCCAGTCTCCAATTTCTGTACCGTCTGTTGTGACATAGACTCCTGATTTATAAGTTTCATTCCCGTCATATACTCCATTTTCCATGGCAGCCATATAAGTAAATGTTTTCATAGTACTACCTGGTTCATATGGAGACTGTGAAAATAAGTCCAAATAGTTGGTAATATTACGAATATTAGGGTCAAAAGAAGGACTACTGGAACTTCCTAAAATAGCACCTGTTTTGGCATCCATTATTGATAAAGTAAACCATTCCCATCCATAACTTTTTGCGGCATTATGAAGCGCCTGCTCAATAAAAAATTGAACATTAGAATCTATCGTTAAATAAATATCTTTTCCTTGAACTGCCTCTTTGGTAATAACTGGGGTATTGGCTATTTTATATCCTTGTAAATCCTTTTGATATTTGGTATAACCATCTTCTCCTTTTAATATTTCATTATATTGCTTTTCTATTCCCATTTCTCCGCGAATTAGATTGTTCTCATCTGTTTTAGTATAACCAATAATATAGGATGCAAATTCTCCTTTTGGATAATATCTTTTGAAGCTTTCTATAAAGTCTAGACCTGGTAGTTCTAATTCTTCAATTTTAGCTTTTTCTAATTCTGATAAACCTTTTCCTTTTATACCAAATTCTGTTTGATACAAGTTTTCTCTATTTAGATAAAAAAGAATTTCTTCTTTCTCTATTCCCAAAATAGGAGCTAATTTTTCGGCAGTTTCTTCCTTATTTACTACATGTTGTGGTCTATTTGGGTTGGTCGTTCTCTTCTCATCCAAATAAGCAATTAATGTATAAGATGTAACACTTTGGGCTAAAGCATCTCCATTTACAGAATATATGGTTCCTCTTTTTGCCTCTTCAATATCTGTACGAGTAGTTCTTTTACTTGCTAATTCTTTTAGATTTACTCCATCTATTTCTTTAGAAAGTCCTAATTGGATTACTCTTCCAATCATTAGACAAAATAAAAGAAGAGAAGCCAATATCAATAGTTTTGAATATCTAATATTGTTTTTTCTCTTCTTTTTTTTCAAGTCAATCACTTCCTAAACTAATTCTCTTCTGTAACAGATTTTATATTATCATTATTATAGCTTAATCCTTGTTCTTCTGCAACTGCTTGTATTTTGGTTAGGGAAGCTAATTCATCAATAGCCATAGCTAACGATTCATTTGTCTTTTTTTGTTTTGCAATTTCTTTTTTCTCTTTTTCTACTTCGAAATTGACTTTTGCTAGAGTCGCTTTGGAAAAGACGATAGATACTGGTGCCAATACCAATAAGAAAATTGCAAAAGAGTATAGCAATCTTTCAAATTTTGATATTTTTACTTTCTGTTTTACCTTTCCCATACTTTCATCTCCTATTTTATTCTTTCTATTACACGTAATTTAGCACTTCTGGCACGAGGATTGTTTTCTAATTCTTCCTCACTACTAGTAATTGCTTTATTCGTTACTAACCTAAAATCTGGTAAATATTCTTCTGGAATATTAGGCATTCCCTTTACCTTTTCTGGTATTTCGCATTTTTCTTTAAAGAAGTTTTTTACTATTCTATCTTCTAATGAATGGAATGTGATTACTGCTGCTCTTCCTCCTACTTTTAAAAGAGATAGAGCTTGTTCTAAGGCGGGTTCTAATACCGTTAATTCTTGATTTACTTCAATTCGTATAGCTTGAAAAATCTGCCTTGCTGGATGTTTATCGATTCGAAATTTTAACGGTACAGCTGTTTTGATAATTTCTACTAATTCTAAAGTACTTTCAATTTTTTTATTTTCTCGGTACTCCACTATTTTTTTAGCAATATTACTTGCAAATTTATCTTCTCCATATTCTCTAAAGATTCTTGTTAAATCTTCTTTTGAATACTTATTTACTACTTCATAAGCAGATAGATCTTGTTCCTGATTCATTCTCATATCGAGTTTCGCATCTTCATGATAAGAAAAACCTCTTTCCTTTTCATCTAGTTGAGGAGAAGATACTCCTAAATCAAATAACACTCCATCTACTTTATTTACTCCTAGCTTTGATAGTTCTTCTTGCATTCTTACAAAGTTGCTTTTGACGACAGTGAAGTTAGTACCGACCTTAGAGAGACGATCGGTACTATGCCGAATTGCTTCACTATCTTGGTCAAAGGCGAATAAATAACCCTTTTTTATTCGTTCTAAGATGCACTTACTGTGTCCTCCATAGCCTAATGTTGCGTCAACGATTACACTATTTTCACATAAATTTAGGGAGGAAATAGTTTCGTCTAACAATACACTAATATGCTTTTCCATTATACGTTCACGCTTTCATTAAATAAGTTTTCTGCTATGTCTGACATATTATCTTTGGTAGAATCAAAATAGCTATTCCATGATTCTTCAGACCATATTTCTAAACGGTCCCCGGTTCCAATTATGACACAATTTTTTAAACAATTTGCATATTGAATCAATGGAGCTGGAAGATTAATTCTTCCTTGTTTATCTAGTTCTACCTCTGTAGCACCTGATAAGAAGAAACGATTAAAATTCCTCGCATCTTTTTTGGTGAATGGTAATGAGTTTAGTTTATCAGTGATTTTTGCCCAGTTTTCTAGTGAATAAACAAAAAGGCAATTCTCTATTCCTCTCGTTACAATAAAATGGTTTTTAAGTTCTTCGCGGAACTTTACAGGGATAAAGACTCTTCCTTTTTCATCAATCGTATGATGATACTCTCCAATAAACATTTTCTCACCCCCACTTTTCACCACTATCAACCACTACTTAATTATATATTACTCAAAAAGATTTCCTTTGTAAAGAAAAAAACTCTTCTTTCGAAGAGCTTTTACATTTCTTTACAAAAAATAGTTATCAGTCCATCACAGAATTAAAAACTGTGTTGAGAGCCATGATAGCCAGTAACTTCGTGTTGTTGGAATTCTTATTTTTTTTATTAATTATCCTTTCAATCGGAATGCTGGTGATACTCCTAAATAAGTAATCGTTGGATAAGTACCTAATGTCCAACCCATTTCATTAATGTATAACCAAGTATTAGCGCCACTTGTTGTTGCCTTTGGACAACGTAACCACCACGATGCACATTCAGATCCAGAACCACCAGCACAATCAGAACCAAACACTTTGATTATTTCATCATTATTATTAGCCGGATCTACACTAATATAATAATCTAATTGTCTTGTATGATCAGAGGTTACCAAATCACCATTTTCAGCAGCACCAAATATTTCATAACTAGTTAATAGATACATTTTATCAGTAGTCGTATAATTTGTCTGATTCTTTTTTTCGTTACCTGATATTACTGTCGTATCTATAATTCCACTTTTTAGAGCTGAAGGAATTGCATTGTACACAGTACTATTAACATAAGTTCTCATAGACGTTGCTGGCCAGCCTCCTGTTGTTGTACTATACATCTCTCTTTGAACAATAATATCGCTAAATTCTAATACAAAGCCACAAGCTGTTTTGGAAGAAAGTGAGCAACCATAATTACTATTATTGGCTACTCTTATCGTATGAGTACCCAAAGTTCCTAAATCAATGGATCTTTCACAACCAACAGGATATCTACTATAACTTCCTCCTTGAACATTTGATACAATAGTTGCCCATGAATCACTAGAAAATGCTGCACAAGGTTCTACATATTGAGCATATAAAACATTTGAAGTATCATTATTTCCTGTTGCGGTTCTTAACCATTGTTTTGAAGCATTTGTCCATCCTGATACACTTGCTTGTACTGTTCCTGATGCATTAATTACTTGTGTTCCTCCACTTGCTGCCGTATACCATCCACTAAATGTATATCCATCTTTTGTTGCGCTTGGTATCGTTCCGGCTGTCGTATTCGTTCTTCCTGTATAAATATTTGTTTGTCCATATGGTACATATAAGTTTGCAGTTCCAACCGTTCCACCATTCGTTGCTGCATCAAAGTATAATCTTGCATTAACTAATGCCATCGTGGTTGTGGTCGTTGCTGCAACTGTTCCAGAAGTATTTGTTCCATCGCTTGCATATACTCGACAACTATACCATCTTTGTCCTACATATTCTGTTGCAGAAATAGATAATGTTGCGGTTGTTGTTGCTGTTGTCCAGTTTCCTGGGGTTCCTCCATCACTTGTTGCATATCCAAATGAATAATAAACACTTACTCCGGTTGCATAAGTTGATGTAGTTGCACAAGTTAGTGTTGTTGCCTGATAGTTATAAATTTTCGTTGCTCCTCCACTTATCGTTGGTGTTGCTGGATCATTAATCGTACATCTTGCATATAATGTTGCACTTCCTGCAGTGGTAGATGGTGTATAACTTCCTTCACTTTGATATACAATTGATCCACTTGCGCTCGTTGCATATCCACAGGTATATCCTGTCTTTTCTATCTTTGGTAAAGCAACTGCGACTGCTGTCCAGTTTGCTACTAAAGTGACTGTTCCAGCCTCACTTCTTAAGTTCTTGAAATAAATCGGATCATTGCTTACTCCGACTTTTGTTGTTCCATTCCATGATGTTGTTGGATCTGTCGTTGTTCCATATACTGCTGTTGAGGTATTTAAGTTAGATCCTGTCCATCCATCAAAGGTTTGTGTTCCTGTTACCTCAGTTACTGCAACGCCTCCACTCGTGATACTTGCCCCTTGACTATTCGCATCTATATTTACTGTGAATGTCTTTGTTGGCTTTCCAACTGTAATTATACTTCCGTTCGCAATACTTGTTTCTCCACTAGTCTTTACTCCACCATTCATTGTATACCCTATTGTATAGTTAAATGGATATAAGACATTGGCAACTGTTAAGTTACTATTACCACTATTTGTGATTATCCAACTCTGATCAGATGCATCTTTAACCCATATCGTATTGGTTGTTCTCCATCCTCTAAATATATTACTATAACTTGTAACATTACTAAAATCAAATTGCGTTATATCTATTTCAAATGTTGTATTGGCATAACCAGTATTATAAAACATACTAGACATATTCGTTACATTTGACGTATCAAACTTATCTCCTAAATCTAACGTGAACACTGTACTATTATAGCCAGTTTGATTAAACATATAGGACATATCCGTTACACTTGAGGTATCAAACTTATCTCCTAAATCTAATGTGAACACTGTACTATTTTGGCCAGTACTAGAAAACATACCATTCATACTCGTGACACTTGAGGTGTCAAATTTATTTCCTAAATCTAATGTGAATGATGTATTACTATAGCCAGTACTAGAAAACATACCATTCATATTCGTTACACTTGAGGTGTCAAATTTATCTCCTAAATCTAATGTGAACACTGTACTATTTTGGCCAGTAAGTCTAAACATATAGGACATATTCGTTACATTTGAAGTATCAAAGTTATCACCTAAATCTAACGTGAACACTGTACTACTAGAACCAGTATAATTAAACATCCAAGACATATCCGTTACATTTGACGTATCAAAGTTATCACCTAAGTCTAATGTGAACACTGTACTATTTTGGCCAGTAGAAGAAAACATATCTTGCATATTCGTTACATTTGATGTATCAAAATAAGTTAAGTCAATAGAATCTAGATTTCGGAAATAATAAAATGCATAACTACTATCGGTATTTGCTTTTACTCCTCCATCTTGTCCTATATATAACTCATATTTACTATCATTATCTTCGTCTAGGTACCATGCCATGACACTTCCATTTTGTTCTGATGATACATCCCATGAATCAATAGCTGTTCCTGGTACTGTTTTACTGTTTAAGGTTGTGATAGATTCAAAACTATCTCTACTGATACTCTTTCCAAATGTAGTAGATGTAGTATTGTTATGTTGCATTAACATCTTAGATTCACATCTTACATACAATGTATCACTTCCAGAAGTGGTACTTGGAGTATAGGTTCCTTCACTAGCATAGCTTATTCCACTTCCATCTGATGAAGTATTAAAACTGCATTCATATCCTGTCTTTTCTACTTTTGGTAATGTGATATTTCCTGTTGTCCAGTTTGCTGTTAAAGTAACTGTTCCAGGACTACCTATTAGATTCTTAAAGTAGGTTGTAGCATTACTTGCTCCTACTGCGGTTGTTCCATCACTCCATGATGTTGTAACAGTACTACTACTTGATCCATATTTGGCAGTTGATGTATTAATATTCGTTCCGGTCCATCCGGCAAAGGTTTGTGCTCCTGTTACCTCAGTTACTGCAACTCCTCCATTTGTGATACTTGCTCCTTGACTATTCGCATCAATATTTACTGTGAATGTCTTCGTTGGTTTTGTTACTTCTACATTAGTATCATATATTCCTGAAGTTGGTCCACTGGATCCTTTTACTCCTCCATTCATTGCATAATTGATTGTGTAAGTATTCGGACTAAATTGAGCATACAAGGTTTTATCTTCTATTGTATTCCAAGCACTTGCTGTTGTGTAGCCGGATACGGCCGTTCCCGTAAATGTTCCATTCGCATTTAATACTTTACTTCCACCAGTTGGTGCTGTATACCAACCATTAAATACATGTCCTATTTTACTTGCTGTTGGAATGGTTCCTGTCGTTGTACCACGAATTGTAGTATATATATAACTACTATTCTTTTTAGCGTATAAAGGACTTGTTCCATTTAAAGTTCCACCATTGGTTGTGGCATCAAAAGTAATGGTTGCATTGTTAATTGTTACTTCCGCATCATCATTTAATGACGATACAATTGTAGATGTTTTTTGATTTCCATCCCTGGCATAGACTCTACACGAATACCATCTTTGTGCTATGTATTCCGTTGAACTAATAGTCTTTGTTGCGGTTGTACTTGCCGTTGACCAATTTCTCGGTGTACCTCCGTCACTCGTTGCATACCCAAAGGAATAATACAAAGATACGTTCTCTGAATAAACAGAACTAGTAGCGCATGTTAATGTCGTACTGTGTGAATAGTATACCTTTGTTTCTCCTCCACTAATCGTTGGTACATCTGGTGTGGCAAGTTGGTATTGCGCATATAAAGTCTTGTCTGCTATTGCAGCCCATGCACTCGCTGTTGTGTAGCCTGAAACTGCTGTTCCAGTAAAGCTTCCATCAGCATTTAATACTTTGTTTCCTCCACTTGCGGCTGTGTACCAGCCAAGGAAAATATAATCAGCTCCCTTTGATGCTGTTGGAATGGTTCCTATATTTGATCCTTGAATCGTGGTATAGACACTAGATTCTCCTTTTCGTACATACAAAGTATCTGTTCCACTTAAGATCCCCCCGTTTGTTGTCGCATTAAACGTTAAGGTTGCATTATTGATTGAGACTTCTACATTGTCATTAACTGAGCTAGTAAATGTATCCGTAGTATTGGTTCCATCTGTTCCATATACTCGACAAGAATACCATCTATTTCCAATAAAGTCAGCCGCTACGGAATAAGTTGCCGTTGCACTTGCGGTTGTCCAGTTTCCTGGAGTTCCTCCATCGATATCTGCATATCCAAAAGAATAGTATGGACGATATCCAGTTCCTAAGAAAGGAGCCACGCAGTTTATTGATGCCGCTGTGCCACCATAGATAGTTTCGCCACCACCGACAACTACTGACGTTTCATTCGATATTTCATAGTTTGATGGTGCACCCACAATATAAGGACTAGCTTCTGTTCCGTTACCAGAAATGTATCTAGCTCCTGCTTTTAAAGAAATAATCGGATAAACACCGGGCGGATCTATATCGTCTACTATGTCTTTTGCAAATGGAGATTCACCGAATCCATATACTTGTGGCAAATTGTGGTAGAACTTATAAGGAGTAAGCGTGAAACTACCAAGTCCAGAAACTACGCCATAGTTACTATAACCAAGTAAATTTGCTTCTTGAGCACTCAATAATCCGACAGGATAAGTAAGCTTTGCAGAATTATTTGAAACACTAAATTGATCCTTTACATTAGCACAGGTCAAATTGTTACTAAGAATGTATTGTTCGAATTTTAATTCTTCTGTTACATCTCCTCCATCCGAATCCCATCCACCTAGTGATGATACCGTACGATCATTACAAAAAATAGTATCATCTAAGTAGTTTTCATAGCCCACTAGGGCTCTCTCATACCACTTATCTATTCCGAATTTAATTGTGGATGAAGATGTATTTGTGTGTAGCATTTCGTCTAAAGCATCTTCTACACTATCTCCATTTTTTAGTTGAATGTAATACAATGTATTTTCATCAATTTGATAAACGTAGTTTAGAGTTGTACATTCTCCTGTTGTGTTAAAGCAAGTATAATGTGCGTTATTTATGCTTGTTTGGGTTGTAGTATCTGTATAATTCCAAAGATATACAGCTTGATTATTCAAAGTATATACTCCATTTTGATAAGTAAACCCCTTGGCATATTTATAGTTTCCGACTTTCATATAACTGCAGTTTGCTATTCCTGTGATCCTCACATCCCATGGTTCATTGCATGTATTGTTGGTGGCATTTTTACAGATATATTTATTTGTTAAATTGCTATAATTTGTATACCAATTTTCTCTGTAAATAGTAGTAGGATTATTAATCGTATAGGTTCCATCTAAATTATCTGTATAGCTATCCCCATAAGTATAAGTATAATTATAATAGTCCAAAGTATTACCATTATATAATGGAATATAATACATGGTAGAGCCATTTACTGCAGCAATATAGTAAACAGTAGAATTCGAATATGATTTTGATGTGTACATGAAAGTATATTTCCCAACTAAATTTATATAATCTTCTTCCGAACTAACTTGATAAGGGCTAATTAACGAATAATATGGCCCAGAAAGTGATATACTATCCGCATACCAATATGAAGTCGATAATGAAGTGTTATTTAGCATTGATTCTGTTTGTAACGTTAAAGTAGAAAAGCTATATTCTTTTCCGTGCATATATCCAACTGCAGAAAGAGAACGTGGATTATTATCAAATACTATGCTTCCTATAGATGTATTTTGATTGTAAGATGTACTCTGACGCATACCTAAAGCATAAACAAAACTTCCTGAAGTTGGTTCTTCCACTAAGTATAGAGTATCACAAGTCGTTGAGGTTGTAGATTTGCAAGTATATTTTCCATGTAAATCATTAAGGTTGGATATTCTTTCTACATTATCAGCAAGTTGAAAGCGTGCATTAGCATCATTAGCATTATAATTATAGTTTGTTCCATACCAATAGCTTCCGACTATGTTTTGAGCAGGAGTAACAAAATAAAGGTTATCCCCATATCTACTGCTTGGACATCCATTATCCCTTGGCGTTCCATTGTACATTAATTTTACTCCACCGGTATCAGTAGTTCTTATTAGTTTCCAACAATATCCAGCAAAAATCACATTGTTTTTTGTTCCTATTGTTCGAGCTTTGTTGTAATCCGCTGCATACCAATGGTATATTTTCTCTGTTCCTGATTCTGTATAGGAATCTTTATGATTCCCTGCAAATTCCATAGCATACGTTCCTGTTGCGGCTTCTTTTTTTAAAACATTATATAAGAGAGGGTTTATAGATTCATAGTTTGTTTCCCCTGATATCATTAGATTTTGAGATAAAGCAGAATATCCAATCGATGTGAAAGTAATTAGGAGGAAGATGATAACAAAAAAAGTCATATTATATTTCTTGTGACCATATAATGCTCGTTTTAATCGTATAAACATATTTCTTCCTCCTTTCTTTAACTCAACAAAGAATCAGTTTTTACTGATTCTATTTTTTAATAACCATTAGATAATACTTCTATCTGTCTGAATGTAATTTGATTACAAATCTTTGTCAACATACTTCTATCCTCTATGTTATTCTATTAATTTAATGGTATCACATTCAATAGAAAAAGAAAACTATTTTAATACATTTTGCTTACTTAAAAAAAATAAAATCTATAATAACTATAGATTCTATTTTTTATATTAAACTTTTTCTTACAAAAGTATCTACATTTTTATCAATATAAATATCAATTAATGCTTTATCTACTATTTTGATAAAACCTAATCCATTGATTACTAAATCTTCATTATATTTTACTTGATAAGTAATCTTATTTTTATCTCTTAGTTGTTCATTATTAATAATATTTAGTAGACGTTTTACTTTTAAATCATTGGATATGAATAATGTAAAACTATTTTTTTCTCCTTCTACATAATCAATTCTTATTAAATCTTCTATAATTAAAGATTGATTTTTTCTTAATTGATAAGTTCTTGGTTTAATCTCTTTTTTAGGAGATATTTTCTTTATCATTTCCTCATCAACATGATTTAAGATAGATGAAGTATCTACTAATCCTGGAGTATCAATAAATGTTAAGTGTTCATTAATATCAATTCGTACCATATTCAAAGTAGTAGACGGTAGTGCACTCATGGTTAATTCTTGAGTATTGTCAGAATAATTCTCTATTAGTTTATTAATTAAACTACTCTTTCCTGCATTGGTATGTCCTACTACATAAACATTTTTACTAGTTTGGTAAAACTTAATTCTTCTAAATAAATAATCAATATTATAGTTTTTTACTGTAGAAACTACTATGACTTCTTCAAAATGTATTTCTTCCTTTTCTAGATATTGAATTAGCTTTTCATCTGAAATGGATTTAGGAAGAGCATCTCTTTTATTTAACACTAAAATCATCTTATTGGGAATAAGAGAACGAATCTCTCCTATATTTTTTTCTAGATTTAAAAGATCTGTAACATATAATACTAAATCTTTAGTTTCCCCTACTGTTTTTAAAATTTGCAAGTATTCTTCATTGGATTTTGTTACGGTTTGGTATTCTCCATAATGCTTCATGCGAAAGCATCTTTGACATATTTTATTTTCTAAACTTGTCGTATATCCTTCTTGTAAGACGTTTTCGTCCTGTAAGAGGACACCACAGCCTTCACAATACTTTTCATTCATAATATTTTCCTCTTTCTAGTAGTCCTTTTTGGATTAGTCTATTTTCTATTTTTCGGTTTAATCCAGTTACTTTCAAATCTTGTTTTCCTAATGGATCTACTAATATAGTTTTTACATGGAATCTATTTCCTGATAGAACATCGGTTACTAATTGATCTCCTATCATACAGATTTCATTCTTTTTTAAGTGATATTTTCTCTTAATATGCCAAAGTCCTCGAATGGATGGCTTTAATGCCCAATAAACTCCTTCTATTTGTAGTTCTTCTAGATACGGTTTCAATCTCTTTTTATTATTATTTGAGTTTAATGCTACAATAAAATCTTTCTTTAATTCCATAATCAATTCTTTAGTCTTTTCTGGGCATGTTTCATCATAAACAGTCGCTATGGTATTATCTAAATCAAATACAAGGCAGTGAATCCCTTCTTGCTTTAATTTTTCATATGGAATATCAAAAACTGATTTTTGATACATAGTTGGTTTAAATCGTTCCATCATATCACTCCTTTCTTATTATACAATAAAGTTTTATAAAAGTCTATTTACAGTTTTCTTAGAAGAATTCTTTATATAATTTTTTGAATAAGAAAACAAGTAGTTAAACTACTTGTTACTATAATTTTTTGATTTTCTTTTTAAGTCTTAATTAGTACATTTGAGGTAGTTAAGTTATTGTGTCTAGCAATGACCCAAGTTCTAGCAGTGGAGTCTTTTACATAAACTTTTGATGTCGTTCGGATTCCACTGAATATGTTATTATAGCTAGTAACACTAGTAAAGTCAAAAGTATGCAAATCTAATACTAATTTGGTGTTGGCAAATCCAATGGATGAAAACATGTTATCCATGTTCGTTACTTTTGTTGTATAGAACTTTTCTCCTAAAGCCAAAGTAAATGAAGAGCTATTATATCCCGCATTATAAAACATTCTACCCATGTTGATTACATTTGACGTATCAAATTTTGATCCTAAATTCATAGTAAAAGAAGTATTACTGTATCCTACTTTCCAAAACATGTTATACATGTTTATCACTTTTGATGTATCAAATTTATTACCCAAATTTAAGGTAAATATAGTACTACTATAGCCTGTGTTATAAAACATTCCTTCCATATCTTCCACATTTGAGGTGTCAAAATCATTTCTTAAATTTAGAGTAAATGATGTGCTGAAATAACCGGTATTCCTAAACATTCCATGCATATCTGTCACTTTAGAAGTATTGAAATTAGTCCCTAAATCCAAAGTGAAAGAAGTATTATTATAACCAACTTGATAAAATATATAGCGCATATTGGTTACTTTTGATGTATCAAAATAATCGCCCAAATCTAACGTAAAAGTTGTGCTGCTATAGCCTGTGCTATAAAACATTCTTTCCATAGTTGTCACGTTGGATGTATCAAAATAATCACCTAAATCTAACGTAAAAACTGTACTGCTGTAGCCAGTTTCAGAAAACATTCCAAACATATTGATTACATTTGAAGTATTAAACTTATCAGCTAAATCCAAAATAAAGACTGTGCTACTACGGCCTGTTAGAGCAAACATTTGAAACATATTTGTAACTTTTGATGTATCAAAATTATCTCCTAAATTCAAAGTAAAAATTGTACTGCTGCGACCTGTAGCAAAAAACATTTGCCACATATCTTCTACATTAGATGTATCAAAATTATCCCCTAAATCCAAAGTAAATGAATTGCTACTATAACCTGTACTATTGAACATATTGTTCATATCGATCACATTAGATGTATCAAAATTATCCCCTAAATCCAAAGTAAAACTCGTACTATTATAGCCAGTATTCCAAAACATTGACTTCATTTTTTTTGTATTAGAAATATCTAAATTAGTTAAATCTATAGAATCTATATTAGTAAAATTACTGAAAGTAAACGAGGCATCCAAATTGGTTTTTACTCCACCTTCTTGTCCAAGATATAGCTCATATTTATTATCATTATCTTCGTCAAGATACCAAGCCAATATACAACCGTTTTGTAAAGAAGAAGCATCCCAAGAATCGATTGCTGTTGCTGGAATATTAATATGATTCACGGTTGTAATACTTTCAAAAACATCTCGATTTATGTTTTTTCCAAATGTTATAGTTTGTGTGCTTCCGTGTTGAATCAAGGTATCATTAATAGGAATCTCTGTGATTATATATGGATTAGACATAGATCCATCTCCAGATGAGTATTCTATTTCATTTTTCAATGAAATAACAGGTCGGACACCATAAAAATTACTAACTTGGCCACTTTCTATTCCTAATGTGGAAGATATTACTCTCATTTCGGCTGAATCGTTAGAAAAAACAGAAGGAGAACTAAGCCAGTAGTATTGGCCTGTAATTTGGGCGGTTGAATTATTTAATAAGTTTATTTCTGGATTGCTGAGTAATCCTATTTTATAGTTTAGTAATGCTGATGTGTTTGATACACTAAATTGATCTGTTATATGGCTACAATTTAAGTTTGTACTGATATTATAGCCTTGAAATTTTAGATAGTTTATTGATAAATCAGTTATTTCACCATTGGTTGGATTCCATCCACCTAAGGAGGAAATTGCTCTATCATTACAAAAAACTGTATCTTCCAAGTAAATGTCATAATTTTTTAGATATCTTTCATACCAAAAATCGATTCCTGTTTTTATTAAAGAATTTTTTTGATTTACATCATTGGCAAATAACATTTCATCAATAGAATCAGATATATTATTTCCATTTGTCATATCGATATAATATGCAAATCCATCAGAGTAAGAATATATATAAGATATTGTATTGCAAGTTCCAGTAGTATTCCAGCAGGTATAATGATGAGTAGAAAGACTTTCTATATCACTGTTACTATCTCCAGAAAAAGTAACGGAATTATTGTCTAGTGTATAGGTTCCCTCTTGGTACGTGAAACCACTTGAATACTTGTACACAATAGTATCTAAAATCTTTTCTTTAGTTGTATAAACTTTATTATACATATATCCTGTATATGCTGGTGAGGAGGAATCAGTATTAAATTTTAGTTGACCATACTGAGAATAGTGTGAAGTGCCATTTAAAGAAAGCACATGTCCTTGTGTATCATCATAAACTGACTCTAGTAAATAAAGTGTAGCACATGTATCATCTATAGTCCCACTTTTGCAGGTATACTTACCAATTAAACTTGGACCGGTTATTACATTATAAGTTGTTTGTTCTATATTGCCGGCCAGCTGAAACACTTGATTGACCGAATCATAAATAAAAGTTGTTCCATAATAGTAATAACTATTTAACGTTTCAAGACTTTCACCTGTATATCCGATATGATTTCCCCTAGTATTAAGGCATTGATTGTTTTCTGCCTCACCATTGTAGAGTAGCTTAACTCCTCCTGTATCTGTTGTACGAATCATTTTCCAGCACTGCCCTGCAAAAATAACATTGTTTAGATTCTGTATAGTTGTTCCATTCAAATCATTAGATGCATACCAGTGGTAGATTGCTTCTGTTCCTTGTTCTGTTATAGAATCTTGATGATTTCCAACATATTCTCTTGCATACGTTCCGTTACGAGCAGCTCTCTTTAGAACGGTGTATAGTTTATGATCATTACTAGCATAACTAACTTCTCCTGTGATCATTAAATTTTGTTGTAACGATGAATACCCAAGCGATATAAAACTTAGTAAAATACAGAAAATAAGAAGGAAATAATTGTTTGCTTTTTTATTGACTTGTAACATTCTTTTTATTCTTATAAGCATTTTTTTACCTTCCTTTTCTATTTTCCTGGTTTTATGTGATTTTTTAATTATTGACTCTTTGTGTAACCATTGGTGTATCCATGGTTATTTTTTCAAATGTATAGCCGTTTTCCTTTCCATAACGGATAATATCTCTTAAGGCATCTCTTGTATATGACTTTACATCATGCATTAGAACCATATTAGAACGCTCTTTGCTTAAGCTGTTCACAACATTGCTGTATACTCCAGAAGCTAGTGTGGTATTTCCAGCATCTCCACTAGAAATGTTCCAGTCATAATAACGATATCCCCTCTTTTGAACTTCTTCTACTAATGTGGACATAATTCCTGTTGCATAGTGACGACTAACCGTATTACTACTTCCTCCTGGGAAACGAATAATCTTACTTTCTACTCCTGTAATTCTTTTTACCCTTTCTGATACCGCACTTAAATCTGCAAAGTAAGCATCAACTGATGCATATACTTGAGCATAATCATGGACATTCGTATGAAGTGCTACAGTATGACCTTCATCATATTCTCTTTTAATTAATTCATCTGGTCCAAAACCTGTTACAAAGAATGTTGCAGGGACTTTTTCTTCTTTTAGAATATCTAGAATTACATTGGTCGTTCCACTATTTGGTCCATCATCAAATGTTAAATAAATGATTCCTGCTTTTTTCTTGACTTCTACAGTTCGATCTAATTCTGTTTTATTTGCATAGTTATCTTCTACTTCGTAATGTAATTTATATTCTCCTAATGTATTCATATCAACAGAACCAGTTATCTTTACTTTTGTCTCGATTTCTTTATCACAATTATCGGTTACCGTAACACCAGGATCTGTAAATGTTTCTCCTATATAAACGTTTAATCTTTCTCCCCTATTTAGTGTCATTTCTGGTTTTTCAATATCTTTATAAAATATATTTTTTACTATTTCTGCTTTATTTCCAGAACTATCTATAACAGAATAAGTAACCTTAGTATTATCCTTATTAATTGTATGAGTTATTTTATCGGATAGATCTCCATCATAATTATCTTTTACTTCTACCTTTTCTGGAACAAATTCATCTCCAGGGCAAATATAGATATCTTCATCCGTAAGATTCATAACTGGTTTTTCAATATCTTTTACTCGAATAGTTCTTATTACTTTCTTCTGAAGAATACCCTTCTTTACTTGATAAATAATGTGATAAGTACCTAGTTTTTTTTCTTTTACTGTTCCAGATACTTTTACTTCTTTAGTAACATCTTTTCCTAAGAAAGTAGCAGAAAAACCTTTTTCTTTATAAGCTTGTTTATAATTTAATACAATATTTCTTTTTCCTTTTAGATGAATTTGTGGTAATAAAAGAAATTCATAACCAGCAAATAATAAACCAAAGAAAAAGAAAATTCCTAATAATATTAGGTATCTTCTTTTTAGTTTTTTTGTTTTTCCTTCTCTCTTTTTCATACAATCACACTCTGGTATGATTATATAAAAATTTCGTTTTTTTGTAAAGAAGGCTTAAGTTCATTTTATTCAACTGTAATCTCTTTTAAAGCATAGTTTCCTTCAACATCTTTTTGGAAAATATACGTTGTGATTGGAATCTCATCTTTTTTCAATTCGTATACTTTATCGAAAGATATATAGTCTTCTACAGCACGATCTGATTGATTATAAAGTAGTTGTTGTCTTAATGCATCCTTGTAAAAGAAACTAACAGGTCCGTATGTACTGCAAATCTCACCGACATAGATATTTTTCGTTTTTATTTCTAAAGTGTTATTTATAGTTTCTGCTTCTTGGAAATAGTTTTCAGAAACCACCTGACATCCTGCATGTCCATGCTGACCATAAAACTGATACTTCCCGTCATTATATTTAAAAAGTACTCCGTCGTTTTTTTCGCACGAAATGTCCTCATCGATATATTTTAAATCAGCACCGTACATTTTAGTAATCATATTGTGTAAATCGATTGCTGAAAACTCAGAACCTTTCTCTCCTTTGAACCAAACTTCTCTCATGGCACCATATAGTATTTCCTGATTAGTTAAGCTTTCAGTTTTTAGGGGATATTTTGTTGAAAAATTTTCGTTAAAAAAGCTTATAATTTTTTTATACTTTTCTAGATCTTCTTTTGTTAATTCAATCGTCTTTTTTTCATTATCAAATTCACTTTCTTGTGCTTTTCCATTATTCAATTTGCTTTCTTGATTTTTTGAATTATAATTATTGTTATTTACTGGTGTGGATAACTTCATACCAATTAAAACACCTATTGCTGTACAAATTAATAATAAAGAACTTACAACAATAACTATCATACTTGGTGATGTACTTTTCTTTTCTTCTATTATTCCTTTTTTTTCTTCTTCCATATTTCTTACTCCTTCTCTTACTTTTATC
>JAFRIU010000002.1 GCA_017432645.1 Bacilli bacterium | reverse complement strand
ATTGCCAATGTTTGGTATGAAATATGCTTCTAATGGTGTAGTTGCTTTTATACTTTATTATTTGATAGGTGCTTATATTAGAAAATTTGATTTAAAAGTGTTTAAGAATAATATTTTTAATTTTGTTGCATTTTTCTTTTTTTACTTTGCTATGTACGTTTCAGTTATTATTATTTATAATTTATCTTCAAAAGTCCATTTTTTAGTAGACAAGCAATTTTATTTCACTCAAATAGCTTCTTTTCCAGTTATTATGTGTGCTACATTTCTTTTCTTGTTTTTTAAGAATATTAGTATTGTTAAAAATAAATTTTTAAGTGTTATTGCTTCTTCTACATTGGGAATCTATTTAATACATGATAATTTTTTTCTAAAGAAGACGTTATTTCCTTATTGCTTTTCTTTTATTAATCAATCTGATTATTATATTCTTTATTCTTTGTTATTTATATTTCTTGTTATAATTGTTTGTAGTATTGTTGATGTTTTGTTTTCAAAGATTATTGATCTATGTATAAATAGTAAAAAGGAACACTAGTACGTTAGTGTTTTTTTCTTTTATTGATTATAATTTGTTTTTGATTACTTGCTTAATTAATAAATAGTTATTATAATGGGAATAGGGTTTATAGATTGGAGAAGTGAAGTATATGAAAATAGCCATAGCTGGTACAGGGTATGTTGGTATGTCTTTGGCAACTTTATTAAGTGTACGAAATAAAGTAGTTGCTTTAGATGTATTAGAAGAGAAAGTAGATAAGATTAATCGTCGTATTAGTCCTATTAAAGATGAATATATTGAAAAGTATTTTAAAGAAAAGGAATTAGATTTAAAAGCTACTTTAGACTATCAGGAAGCTTTTCGTGACGCGGATTTCGTTATTGTTTCAACTCCTACTAATTACGATGAGGAATTAAACTATTTTGATACTTCTTCTGTTGAAGATGTCATTGAAAAAGTAATTAGTATGGATATGGATACAACGATTGTTATTAAGTCAACGATTCCTGTTGGATTTGTTGAGTCTATGAAGAAGAAGTATCATATTCATAATATTTTCTTTTCTCCAGAGTTTTTAAGAGAAGGAAAGGCTTTATATGATAATTTATATCCTTCTAGAATTATTGTTGGAGATACAGGAGAAAGCGGCAAGAAGTTTGCTAAATTGTTAAAGGATGCATGCTTAAAAGAAGATGTTGTTGTAAAGTATATGAATTCTACAGAAGCAGAGGCTGTTAAGTTGTTTGCTAATACGTATTTAGCTCTTCGGGTTGCTTATTTTAATGAATTAGATACTTATGCAGAATTAAAGAATTTAAATACTAAAGATATTATAGAAGGTGTTTGTCTAGATCCTAGAATAGGGGACCATTACAATAATCCGTCTTTTGGTTATGGTGGATATTGCTTACCAAAGGATACGAAACAGTTACTTGCTAACTATAAGGATGTTCCTGAAAACCTAATTGAAGCTATTGTAAGGAGTAATACTACTAGAAAGCAACATATTGCGGATATGATATTAGAGAAAAAGCCAAAAGTGGTTGGAGTATATCGTTTAGCTATGAAGAGTGGATCTGATAACTTTAGAGCTAGTGCTATTCAAGGAGTTATGGAGATTCTAAAGAATGAAGGTGTTAACCTTGTTATTTATGAACCTTCTATTTTAGAAAATAGTTTTTGTGATTTTGAAGTTATTCATGACTTGAAATTATTTAAAGATATTTCGGATGTTGTTATTGCAAATCGGTTGGATGAAGAAATTAGTGATATTCTAAATAAAACGTATACACGAGATGTTTTTAGAGAAAACTAATTATTATCTTATTGGAAAAAAATATAAATTCAAGATAGTTTTGTCTTGAATTTTTCTTTTGCTTTCTTTTACATTCTATTTTTCTTCTGATATCTTTTATGGAATGTGAAAGGAGTTCATTGTATGAATTATTACTATGAGATAAAAAGTAGATTGATTGATAATGAGATTTATTCTAGAGTTAAGGATTATTCAAAAGAGAGATATACTTTGAGGACATATTATGAAGTTGGTAAGTTGTTAGCGGAAGCAGGAGGTAAATATGGAGATGATATTATAGGAAATTATTCTGAAAGACTATCGACTGAAGTTAATAAAAAATATAATTCAAGAACTTTAAGAAGAATGAGACAATTGTATCAGTTTTTTGAGAATCAAAAATGGTCCCCAATGGGGACCAAATTATCTGTTAGTCATATTAGACAACTATTCTGTTTTCATGATTGTAATGAAATAGATTATTATGCAGAACAAGTAGTAAAAAGAAATCTTTCTAAAAGGCAACTGGAAGAGATTATTAAGAATGATGAATATAGAAGATTGCCTATTGAAACAAGAAAAAAGTTAATCGCAAAAGATAAAATAGAAATCAATGATTTAGTACCTAATCCTATTTTAATTAGAAATAAGAATCGTATAAAAATCTTTAATGAAAAAGTATTACATTATTTGATATTGGAGGACATAGAATCTTTTATGAACGAACTTGGTAATTCTTTTTGATTTGTAGGTAGTGAATATAAGATTAAGATTGGTGAACGAAATAATTATATTGATCTACTATTATTTAATATAAAGTATAACGCTTATGTAGTTGTTGAATTGAAAATCACAGAGTTTAAAGTTGAGTATATTTCTCAGGTTCAAAAATATATGAACTATATAGATAGAAATATAAAAGAAATAGGTAATAATAGTACAATTGGAATTATTGTTTGTAAACGAGAAAGTAGATTTGTAATAGAATATTGTTCAGATGGTCGAATTGCGGTAAGGGAATATGAAATAATATGATTATTTTTAGAGAATAGCAAATTACTTGATTGACTCTTTTTTTTCTTTCGTATTTTTGATAAAATAAAAAATGGTGGTTTATATGAAGAAAAGTATACACGCTCCTTGGATAAAGTTTTATGGTAATGAAAAAGAACATTTGGAGTATCCTGATTTTTCAGCTTATAAATTAATTGAGTATACAGCTAGTCGTCATTTAAATAATATTAGTTATAATTACTATGGAAATAAAAAGACTTATCATGAATTTCTAAAACAGATAGATGAGGTGGCTAGAGCTTTAAAAGCAATTGGTGTAAAACATAAGGATGTTGTTAGTATTTGTATGCCAAATACTCCGGAAGGTATCATTACTTTTTATGCAGTAAATAAAATTGGTGCAATTGCTTCTATGATTCATCCATTGTCTGCAGAAAATGAAATTAAGCATTATTTAAATATTTCTAGGACAGAATGGTTATTATGTATTGATTTTGCTTATGATAAAGTCGCACGTATTTTGAAAGAAACAAAGTTAAAAAAAGTGATTACAGTAAGTGTTAGTGAATCTATGACACCTCTTATTAAATCTTTGTATATTGCAACTCAAACACCATCTACAGTTTCTAAGACACTTCTGTCTTTAAATCCTATTCATTATTTGAATAAAGATGGTAAAGAAAATGTAGAGGACAAGAAAAATAAAGGTAAAAAGATAGGATGGAAAGAATTTATTCGCTTGGGAAAGGGCTATACAAAAGAGATTGATGACGATTATAAAGGAAAAGAAGTAGCTGCTATTCTTTATTCTGGAGGCACAACTGGTACTCCTAAAGGAGTAAAATTAACTAATTTAAATTTAAATGCTTCCGCTATGCAAAATTTTGAACATGTTGCTTGTTTGAGAGATAAAGATAAAGTTTTAGCTATTATGACAATTTTTCATGGATTTGGGCTTTCTGTTTGTATTCATTGTGTTCAGTATTTTGGAGGTACTAGTATTTTACTTCCCCAGTTTAATGCTAAAACATTTGATAAGATTATGAAACAGTATGAACCAAATGTTATAGTAGGGGTTCCTACTTTATTTGAAGCTATGCTTGGTAATAAGAATTTTTCTCATATGAATTTATCTTATTTAAGTTGTGTTATTTCAGGAGGAGATAGTTTGTCGCCTGATTTAAAGAAACGTTTTGATGAATGGTTAGAAATGCATCATTCTCCAACCACGATTCGCGAAGGGTATGGTCTAACGGAATGTTGTGCTGCTAGTTGCTTTACTCCCTTAAATTACTATCGTCCAGGAAGTATTGGTATTCCTTATCCGGATACCTATTATAAGATAGTAGAAGAAGGTACGGAAAAAGAAGTTCCTTGTGGTATGAATGGAGAAATTGTTATTCATGGACCAACGGTTATGAAAGGATACATTCATAATCATAGAGAGACTAGACAAACGTTAAGAAAACATAAAGATGGACGTATTTGGTTGCATACTGGTGATGAAGGAAGTATGGATAAGGATGGATTTATTTATTTTAAAGGTCGTTTAAAGAGAATGATTATTACTTCTGGTTATTGTGTTTATCCAAATAACATCGAAAATGTTATCGATTCTCATCCGGATGTTAAGATGTCTTGTGTTATTGGAATTCCACATCCTTATAAGGTAACGGTTGCAAAAGCCTTTTTGGTATTAAAAGATGGAGTAAAAGAGACTCCAGAGCTTTTAGCATCTATTAAAGAATTAGTAGAAAAAAATTTAGCACGTTTCTCATGGCCATATGAATATGAATTTAGAGATGAACTTCCTAAAACATTGGTAGGAAAGATTGCTTATAATGTTTTAATTCATGAAGAAGAAATGAAGAAAAAGGATAAACCATTTGTAAAGAGCGAAGAATTGCTAGAACAAGTAGAGGATGAAAGTAGTAGCGATGAACTATTAGATGGTCTAAAAAAAGAATAAAAAAACAAGCATTATTTAAAAATGCTTGTTTTTTGTGTGTTAAGAAACTAACGAGTTTTTATTTTTTCTTTTTCAATAGGAGTTCCAAATTGATCGTATATCCATTCACTTGTTTTTTTATTTCTTTTATTGGCATGAACTCTAACTGGTACCGTATTTTTATATACAATGCATCCATCATATGAACCACCACTTCCTGCATAAGCATCAATATCGATAACTTCATATCCTTCATGAAATTCAAATTGCATAGTTGATTCTACGTGAATAGGAGCTATTATAACGTGTTCTCCTATTTCAAAATCTCTATCTTGAGTGTGTTCTTCTTTTTCTTTTTTGCCACTAACAGGTGTACAAATATCTTGGTAAACAAATTCACCAGTTTCTGTTTCTCCAGTAGGGTAACAAAGGACAGTCTCTGTATTTACATATAGTATAGTATGGCTGAGTCCGATATCATAATTAATTCCTTTTAGTTCATAGCCATCAGGTACAGGTAATTGTTGTTGCTCTTGTTCTTTAAAGTTACTTTTAATTGCGATAGCATGTTTTCCTTTTTCCATAAATTCTGGTTCACTTTCTAAAACTTGCTCATAAGTAGTTTTTGGAATGATTGTATGTGAATCTTTTTCCTTTACTCCATCTAGTCCCGTTAATCCCATAATTTTGTTTAAAATAAGAGCAATAAGGGTAAGTGGAAGTAATCCTATGATTGCCTTAATAGGATTATAATCAGTTTGCTTTCTTTTCATGTATATTTTTCCTTTCTTTTTCTTTCTTGTTTTTTTGAAATACAAAAAAACAAGACTTATATTATCATTAGTCTTGTTCAATATCTAAAAATATTACTGAATCCGGAAAATAATTTCGGTTGACGAATTCAGTTTTTCAGAACTACTCCCTTTTGACGAGTATAATTATATCATAACTTTTCTTTTTTGTCAATATTTTAAGAATATTAGATTGAATTTTTGTTCGATTTCGTTGCATCGTAGAAAAAAATGTTTTATAATATCTTTGGAGTTGATAGAATGTACGATTATATAAAAGGAATTATTACGGATATTAAAAATAATGCCATTGTTTTGGATAATCAAGGAATCGGGTATTATATTTATGTGTCTAATCCTTATTCTTTTGAAACAGGAGTAGAGTATAAAGTGTTTATTTATCAACAAATACAAGAAGATGGACATTTCTTATATGGTTTTAAAACGGCAGAAGAAAAAGAGTTGTTTCTGAAATTAATTAGTGTAAAGGGACTTGGTTGTAAGATGGCTCTTCCTATTTTAGCAGTTGGTTCTACTTCTGGAATTGCGGATGCTATTGAAAGAGAAAATATTCTTTATTTAAAGAAATTTCCTAAAATTGGGGATAAACTAGCTAAGCAGATGATACTAGATTTGAAGGGTAAATTAAATATTACTGCTTCTTCTGATACTACTGGTGTGTCAGAGACGGAAGAAGAATTAGTTGAAGTATTGATTGGTCTTGGTTACAAAGAGAAAGAAATAAAACCAATTGTTTCTCGAGTAGATCACACTTTACCAATTGAGCAACAAATTAAGGAAGCTTTGAAACTCTTTTTAAAATAATAATCTAGAAAGGAGAATCTATGAAAGAAGAAAGTATCATAAAGAATTATGAATTAGATTCCGAGGATGAACTAGATAATACGATTCGTCCAGAAACGATAGATGAGTATATTGGACAAAATGATGTAAAAGAAAACATTAGAGTGTTTGTCCAAGCAGCAAAGATGAGAAAAGAACCTCTTGATCATGTATTATTATATGGTCCTCCTGGTCTTGGTAAAACAACGCTTGCTTTTATTATTGCTCATGAACTTGGAGCAAATATTAAAACAGCAAGTGGTCCTAGTATAGAAAAGAGTGGAGATTTGGCAGCTATTTTGTCTTCTCTAGAGCCAGGGGATGTTTTGTTTATTGATGAAATCCATAGAATGCCTCGTTATATTGAAGAAATTTTATATCCAGCTATGGAAGATTTTTCTTTGGATATTATTGTAGGTAGTGAAGGAAATAGTCGAAATATCAAAATTGATTTGCCACCTTTTACTTTAGTAGGGGCAACAACACGTGCGGGAGATTTATCTTCTCCACTTAGAGATCGTTTTGGTATCATTAATAAATTACAATTTTATACTGTAGAAGAGTTAACGGCGATTGTCAAAAGAACTGCTCGTGTTTTGGGAATTGAGATTGATGATGACGCAGCAGTAGAGCTTGCTAAACGTAGTAGGGGAACCCCAAGAATTGCGAATCGCCTATTTAAGAGAGTAAGAGATTTTGCTATGGTAGAAGGAGAAGGCGTTATTACGTTAGAAATTACCAATAAGGCATTAGATCGCTTAAAAGTAGATAAGATGGGTCTGGATAATACGGATAGAGATCTTTTGATGGCTATTATTACTCGCTTTAATGGTGGACCAGTTGGAGTAGATGCTCTTTCTAGTTCTATTGGAGAAGAAGTTACGACTATTGAAGATGTTTATGAACCATACTTATTACAAGAGGGATTACTTAAGAGAACTTCTAGAGGAAGAGTGGTTACAGATCGAGCTTATGAAGTTTTAGGTCTTCCTCATAGAGTAGAGAGAAATGTTCAAACTTCTCTTGGCTTAGAGTAAAAAAAGTTGTATACTAAGAGCACTGATTTTGGTGCTTTTTTGTTGAAAGGAGGATTTATATGACGACAGATGATTTTGATTATTATTTGCCAGAAGAATTAATTGCACAGACTCCACTAAAGAAAAGAGATTCTTCTAGATTAATGGTGATGAATCGTACAACAGGTGAAGTGGAACATAAAGTTTTTTCCGATATACTAGATTATTTGAAGAAAGGGGATGTTCTTGTTTTAAATGATACCAAAGTATTGCCAGCAAGACTTATTGGTGTAAAAGAAGAAACAGGTGCTGTTATTGAGCTTCTTCTTTTGAAAAATACAGAAAGTGATTCTTGGGAATGCCTAGTCAAACCTGCACGAAGAATCAAAGTAGGTAGTGTTGTCTCTTTTGGAGATGGAGAATTAAAAGCTAAATGTACTGGTGAAGCAGATGAGGGAATCCGTTATTTTGAATTTTTGTATGATGGAATCTTTTTGGAAGTACTAGAAGAACTTGGAACGATGCCACTTCCTCCTTATATTCATGAAAAATTAGAGGATCAGACTCGCTATCAAACGGTTTATGCAAAAGAAGTAGGTAGTGCCGCTGCTCCTACTGCTGGACTTCATTTTACGACGGAATTACTACAGATGATTCAGGATAAAGGAGTTTTAGTATGTAATATTACTCTTCATGTAGGACTTGGTACTTTTCGACCTGTTTCTGTATCTAATGTCGAAGAACATGAAATGCATAGTGAGTTTTATTCTATGAAAAAAGAGGCAGCAGATATCTTAAATCAAGCTAAAAAAGAACACAGAAGGATTATTGCGGTTGGAACGACTACTACTCGTACTTTGGAAACTATTATGAGAGATCATGGACAGTTCGGAGAGTATTCTGGTTGGACGAATATTTTTATTTATCCTGGTTATACGTTTCAGGCAATCGATGCTTTAATTACCAATTTTCATTTACCTAAATCTACTTTGGTTATGTTAGTTAGTGCCTTTTCTTCTAAAGAGAATATTTTGCATGCTTATCGGCTTGCCGTAGAGGAGAAGTATCGTTTCTTTTCTTTTGGAGATGCTATGTTTATTCAGTAAGTGGTGAGATATGAAGATATGTATTTTAGGTACAGGAAATTATCAAAATGTCCAAGCAGGTAATACTGTTTCTATTACGGGAGATGGAGGAAATGCTTGGGGATATTTTGGCCCTGCTTATAAGAAGTTAGCTCCTAAATTGGAAACTTATCTTCCTTATGCCAAAGGATTGGAAGAATTAAAAGAGATTAAAACTTTAGAAGAGTATCTTTTTAAGAAGAAATTGATAGAAGAAGAGTATATACGTAGTTATTATGAAATTCGATTAAAGAATTTAGATGTTTGGAAATTGTTAGAACACTTAGAAGAAAAATTTGGTGAAGACATTATTCTTTTATGTCATGAACCAGTAGAAGAATTCTGTCATAGAAGATTAGTTGCGGATTATATAGAACTTCAAACGGGATTTTATATTCCGGAGGTAAGAGTAGAAGAAGGCGGTGCAATAGAAGAATTATCTCCTATTTGTTATAAAAAATGTTTGCAAAAACTAATGAAATGAGAAAAGAAGATTCTTTTCTCTTTTTGTTCGATTGACTTTTTATATTTGAAATATTAATCTATTATTAGTAGGTGAGAATGATGAGATTATCTATTTTTCAATTAGAAAAGAATCAACCATATAAAGAAGAGTATCATAAGATGATGAAGGTATTCTCTAGTAAATGTATTTCTTTTGATAAGAAAGAATATACGTATTTTGATTTTGTAAATATTCATTTGTTTCATAATTGGAAATTTCGTGGTACTTATTTGGATTGCTATGAATATTTGGAAAGTATAGGGGTTTCTCTTAAAGGAAAGAAGATTAGTAAAGAGAGTTTCCTTAATTTTTTGGAATTTTTACTTAATATTCAATTGTTATTAAATAGTTTAAAGCATTATTCAGAGAATACTAAGTTTTCTATTCCATGTAAGAGTATTTTAGTTCATAATATTCCATTATTGTTAGATTCTTATGGCTATCAAGCTTATAGTATGGAAGATCGAATTATTATTCTAGAAAAAGAATTGGAATATGATGATTTATTATCTTTTTTACCAGATGATTTAATGGAATTATTGTTTTCTTATAAGAATATTAATCATCAAGGAATTAAAATGAAGAGAATGATTTTATATAAAATATATCAATATATGCTTCAAGATGTTGAAAAGTATAAGTCATATCATTCTTCTTTGTTCACAGTAGTGAAGATGGTAGTGACCAAGATGGGAATTATGGGAGATATGGATAAAAAGTATGCTCATTTATCGAATTATAAGTTGAGAAAATACTATGATGATTGTTTTTCTATGATGGTTTATTTGATGCATACAGAGGTTATTTTAAAGTATAAAGATGAGATAAAAACAGAAGGATAGATGGGAAAACTTGCGAAAAAGATGGAAATGTGGTATAATTAGCTTCACTGAAGGGGGTTATTCTATTTAATGGTATTTTTATTAATACTATTTTTAAGTAAACATAGAATAAAAAAAGGAGATTTATGAGACTGAAAAGCCGAAAAATAAGTGATGATATTGTTTTAGATGCCATGAGAAGAATTTATAGTTCTATTGATGAATATGGAGTAGAATTAGACTGGATGGGTTATGAAATGGATGAAGATGAGAATCAACCAGTATATCACCATATTATTAGTGAAAAAGATGGTGGTAATGATGACATCAGTAATGGTGCTGTTTTGGGACGTTATTCTCGTCATATGTTACATCAGCTTAGAACGTTAGATCCAGAATTATACAATGCTTGGAATGAAGTTTTTGCTATTATTAATAGAATAGGAGCATATCCTTCTGAAGAGCTTTGGAATACAGTTATGTCCTTACAGGTACAAACTGAGCAAGTATTGAAATCAGATTCTAAGGTTTTACGTAAATAAAATTATTAAAATAAAAAAGGAAAAGATAGAAAAAAGCTTTTCCTTTTTATTGTTTTATTGTAAAATGTATTTGTGATTGCCCCATAGCCAAGTGGTAAGGCAGTGCGCTCTGACCGCACGACGCGTTAGTTCGAATCTAACTGGGGCAGCCATAGAAAACAAAAAGACGAAAGTCTTTTTTTGCTTTTTGAAATTAATGTTTGAAAAATAGGAAATATGTGGTATGATAATATTGATAGAATAAAGGAGCTGTGATTATGATTTGTAGAAATTGTGGTGCTCAATTATCTAATAATGAGCAAGTTTGTCCAATTTGTGGAAGTTCTTTGATGATAGATGCTACTGAAGCTGGAGTACAAGAGAACGTAGGAATGCCTCAAGAGGTATCTCCAGAGGCTGCAATGCCTCAGCCTGTTGCTTTCCATGAAGAAGTTGCAACAGCGCCTGTTCCACCAGTTGCTGAAAAGCCAAAAAAAGATGGTAAGGTTTTAGCAATTATTCTTGCTATGGCAGCGGTTGTTGTTATAGGTGTTGGAGTTGTGTTGGCTCTATCTGGTGCCCCAACGGCAAAGCCAGAAAATAATCAGGTTGAAGTTGCAGAGGAACCCACTTCAGTTAGTTATTCTGGATATCAGTTTGCTATTCCAGCAGGATATAAAACTTCTGTTAATTCTAATCTTGGATTTGTTTTACAAGACGATAGTATGATGTATACTGTTCTTACAGATTATACAAATAATTACGAAGTTTATAAGAATGCCTTTTTAGGTGCCCCAGAAACAGCTAATCCAACAGTACTTCAGTCCGGTGAAAAAGAATATGTGGTTGCATCTTTAACTGGTCCAGATGGAGAACATGGCGTTCAGTATATGACCGCATCAGAGGATGGTAGTGTTACTTTTGTAGGAGTAATTGTTCAAGTTGATTATAAATTAGAAGAGGTTAAAGGTGTTCCAACTGTGCTAGATCAGTTATTATCTAGTGCTAAAGTTGTTGAGAACGAGGAAGAAAAAGAATTTATTGAAGATGCTGGAACGGCTGGATTTGTAAATTATCTAAATACCTTTAGTAATCGAACCTTTATTTTTGGTACGGAAGAAGTAGAAGAGGAATCAGAATAATGATTTCCCTTTTCTTTTTTTTTGTTTTAGTGTATCATATTGTTAGTAAAAAAGAGGTGTGTTATGACAAAAGAAGAAAGAGTGGAATTAGCTGATTTATTATTCCCTAATTTAGAACATGATCGTGATTATTATGAGAAGCTTTATCCAGAAAGAAATTTAAAAGAAGGAGCAATGGTTACTCGTTATGCTCCATCTCCTACAGGAAATGTTCATTTAGGAAATCTTTTAAGTGCTTTTGCTGATATGGTTTATGCTAGACAAAGTGGTGGAAGTTTCTTTTTACGAATCGAAGATACTGATCAAAAAAGAATGATTGAAGGTGGTATTGAAAATATCACTGGAGTTTTGCATGATTTTGATATTTTACCAAATGAAGGATATTCTTTTGGAGGAGATTATGCTCCTTATATTCAAAGCGAAAGAACAGAGATTTATCAGACCTATGTTAAAGATTTAATCGTTCAAGGATATGCTTATCCATGCTTTATGACAGAAGAAGAAATTGAAGCAATTCGTGAAGAACAGGAAATCAATAAGACTAAGATAGGAATCTATGGAGTTTATGCAGTAGATCGCGATTTATCTTTAGAAGAAGTAAAAGAAAAATTAGCTAATCATGAAGAATATGTTATTCGTTTAAAATCTCCTGGAGATGGAAATAAAGAAATAGAAGTTATCGATTGTATTAAAGGGAAAATGAAGTTCCCTGAGCATAATGTAGATACTGTCTTATTAAAAAAAGATGGAACTCCAACTTATCATCTTGCCCATGCTATTGATGATCATTTGATGCATACGACTCATGTTATTCGTGGAGATGAGTGGGTTAGTAGTTTACCTTTACATATTCAATTATTTGAATTATTAGGTTTTCAACCTGTTCAATATGTTCATATTGCTCCTATTACGATTAAGGATCAAGAAACAGGAAACATTCGTAAAATTAGTAAAAGAAAAGATCCGTGGTTTGGAGTTGCTTATTATGATGAAAATGGTATTCCAATAGAAGCACTACATTTATATCTTGCAACAATTACGAATACTAATTTTGAAGAGTGGTATTTAAATAATCCAGATAAGACTATTTTTGATTTTACCTTTTCCTTTGATAAGCAAGCAGTTGGAGGAACTTCTTTTGATGAGGCAAAATTAACGAACTTATGTAAGACCTATTTTTCTAGAAAAAGTGGAGAAGAGGTTTATGAAGAAACTTTATCTTGGGCTTTAAAACATGACTCGGAATATGCTGAATTATTATTAGGAAATAAAGAGGCGATGATTCAATTCTTAAGTATTGAAAAAGATGGTCCAAGACCTAGAAAAGATATTTCTAAATATAGTGAAGTAAAAGAAGAGTTTAGTTATGCTATTGATTCTTTATTTGAAAAAGAACATTATGCTAAGAATGAAAGTGAAAAAGAATATGATGTTGATTTAATATTTGATTATGTAGAACATTATTTAAATTTAGATGTAGATAATGAGACATGGTTCAATACTGTAAAAGAATTTGCACTTAAAAATGGATATGCTGCTAGTCCTAAGGATTATAAGAATGATCCAGATTCTTATAAAGGACATGTAGGAGATGTTTGTGAAGCTCTAAGGGTTATGATTACTGGAAGATTAAAGTCTCCTGATTTATTTAGCATCATGAAGATACTTGGTAAAGATAAGGTTCTAAAGAGAATAGAGTTCTATCAGAATAGATAAAAAAAGATTCTATAAATTGAAGTGAACTATTTGGGGTTCACTTCAAAATTTAGAATCTTTTTTTAACTTACCATTTCTATAAATCTTTCTAGTGTGATATCACTATGAATCGGATATCTTGGAATTAAGTATTTATTATTGTTTCTAGTTGCTTTTTTTAATCCTCCAACAAAGGCTAATTTGAAACCAGCATCTTTTACTGCTTTTAGCGAGGTGTCACTATACATATAGAATGGGAAGCAGAAAGAGTCATCGTTTTGAATGATAGCGAGAGACTTTTCTAGATCTATTTTTGCTTCATCATAGGTTGCACAATTGATTTGTCCTCTTCCACAATCTCCATATAAGTGCATGTCATAAGTATGGGATTGAATATCTAGATTAGGAGAACGGTAGTTTTCAATGTCCCACCATCCAGCAATTAAAAATAGAGTAGCGTGCATGTTATATTCTTCTAAGAGAGGAATTAGTTTATTACCATTATCTTTTCCTGTACCCATTGCACCATCATCAACTGTGATTAAGACAGATTTGGTAGGCAACTCTATTTCCCCATACATCCACCTTTTAAATTCATCCATTGTTAGAGTTTTATAGTGATTTTCTTTAAGATAGTCTAAGTGTTCTCTAAATTTTTCAGTATCTAGGCAGATGCTTTCACCACAAATTTCTCCACCAGCTTTATTGTAAAAGAAATGATAGTTTAAAACAGAGATAGCTTGATTTTGATTGGTAGAGATGTTTACTTCTTCTCCTTCTGCCATTTTTAATATTTCTTCTGTTTTTGTATCTTGTTTTACTTGGTAGCGATTAACAAAATCTTTTTTTGTTTCTTTCGTAACAGGTTTATTTACGGACATATACTGAAGAGTCATTTCTTCTTCTATATTTTCTATATGAATCTTTTTTTCATTTATAAATTCTTTTAAGGAATCTACCGGATTGGATGTTGTTAAAAGGATTGCTTTTTCTTTTAGACGGATAGAATGATTTAAGAATTTTTCTAAATCATTTTTGTCTATTGTGTAATAGCCATTTTCTATTAGTTTTATGATTTGATTTTTAAAATTTTCTTCTGTTGTGCAATTGTCATCTTCACAACTTGGAGAGATACTTTCATAATAGAGAATACTGATTTTTTCTGCTTCTTTTGTTTTATCTTTTTGATTTTTAGTAATTTTTATGTTGTTATTTTTTTTAGTTTTTAATAATTGATTTTGAAAATATACAAAATATTCCTCTTCTGTTTCATAAGCAAGTGGCAATGTGATGTTGGAAGAGAGAGTCAGAACTTTTTGATCTTCTTGATAAAATGTGATTTCTTTTTTTGATGTTAAATTTTGATTAGCTGGTAATTCATATTCTTTGGTATCATCTGTTTTTCTTTCTTTTCCATTTTTAATATCTTGATAATTAATATAGTAATTCGTGTTTTTAATTTGAAAGTAGATATTTTTTAGAGAATGAATGGTATTATTTTCTAGTTCTAATATATAATCTTTTGAAATCGTTCCTATTTTTTTCTTTTTTTCATTGTATAAAGTTGCTTCTCTTAGTGTTATTACATAGGAATGATATTTCTTTTTTATTAAATTATTGTTTCTATTATCTAGAACTTTATAAAGGATTCCTGTTCCAATCATTCCTATTAGACAGATTAGCATAGAAAGATATACTTTTTTCTTTAGCTTTCTTCTCTTTTTCATTTTATCACCTATTTTAGTATAGTATATTTTTCTTATTTTTAGTAGAGGTTATTTTTGTTTACATTTACATTGAAAGGTGGAAGTGTTATAATGAACTACATTGGAGGGTGCTATGAAAAGGGTTTTGATTATTGGTGGAGGACCTAGCGGGTTTACAACGGCTATTTTGGCTAAGAATAAAAATACAGAAGTTAAGATTTTAGAGAGAAATTCTTCTTCTTTGAAGAAGTTATTAATGACGGGAAATGGTAAATGTAATTATTTCAATGAAACTTATTCTATTTCAAATTATCATAGTGCTAATATCGAGAAAGTAGGAGAGTTTATTACAGAAAAGAATCTTTTAGAGGTTAAGAATTTCTTTCGTTTTTTAGGAATTGTTCCTAAAGTGAAGAATGGTTGTTATTATCCATTTTCTATGCAAGCGTCTACTGTTAAAAATGCATTAGAAGAAGCAAGTAAGGCTTGCGGAGTAGAAGTAATTAATAATTGTTTAGTGACAGAAATTCATAAAAAAGAAAATGGTTTTTCTGTTATTTGTGATGAGGAAGAAATTTTATGTGATGTTTTAGTTTTAGCATGTGGTTCTAAAGCATGTCCAAAAACTGGAAGTGATGGAATGGGATATTCCTTTTTAAAAGAGTTGGGTCATACCCTTGTTCCTCCTGTTCCTGCACTTGTGCAGTTGATAGGAGAAGGAGATTACTTTAAAAAGTGGGATGGAGTTCGAAGTGAGGTATCTTTAAAACTTTTGGAAGACGGAAAAGAGATTTCTGAATCTTATGGAGAAATTCAATTAACAGATTATGGTTTAAGTGGAATTTGTGTGTTTGATCTTAGCCACGAGGTATCTAGAGGATTACTAGATGGTAAGAAGGAAGTCATTCAAATTAATTTTGTTCCTTTTGCAAAAGATTTTTCTTCTTGGTTTGACCAATATTCTAGGGAGCATTCTAATAAGAATATACAAGATTTATTAGAAGGATTTTTAAATTTTAAGCTGGTTTCTGTTATCCTAGAGAAGAGTTCATTATCTTGTTCTTCTTTGTATTCTAATCTTTCTAAGGAAGAGAAGAGAGTATTATGTCAAAACTTAGAGAATTTTTCTGTTCCTATTATTGGTACGAAGGATTTTGATTCTTGCCAAGTTTGTAATGGGGGAGTTTCTCTTGATGAGGTTTCTTTATCTACTATGGAATCTCTTAAGATAAAAGATTTATATATTGTTGGTGAACTTTTAGATATCAATGGTAATTGTGGTGGATATAACTTGACTACTTGTTGGATTAGTGGATTATTAGCTGGAAAAAGAATAGGAGAAGAACATGATTCGAATTAGAGAAGTTAAAGTATCTATTTTAGAAGATCATGAGAGTGTATTATTAGAAAAAATTGCCAAAAAAGTCTCTCTTCCAGCTTCTTCTATTTTAGATTATAAAATTGTAAAAAAGTCACTTGATGCTCGTGATAAAAATCATATTCTTTGGATCTATGAAGTTGATGTATCTTTCTTGAATGAAAAAAGAGTTTTGAAGAGACATTCTGATTTGATGGTTACTCCAAAAGAAGAGTATACGTTTTCTGTTTCCGGTCAGGAGGATTTAGTGGAGCCTATTGTTATTGTAGGTAGTGGACCAGCTGGCATTTTTTGTGCTTATTTGCTTGCCGAAGCTGGATATCGTCCCATTGTTTTAGAACGAGGAGAAAAGATAGAAGACCGTGTAAAAACAGTAGAAGAGTTTTTCAAAACTAATCAATTGAATGTTTATTCTAATATTCAGTTTGGTGAAGGTGGAGCAGGTACTTTTTCTGATGGTAAGTTAAACACTTTAGTTAAAGATAAAGAATTTCGTGGTAAAAAAGTTTTTGAAATCTTGGTAGAAAATGGAGCACCTCCTGAAATTATGTATCTTTCTAAGCCTCATATTGGAACGGATATTTTAAGAAAAGTTATGGTTTCTATGAGAGAGAAGATTCTTTCTTGGGGAGGAGAGATTCATTATTCTTCTTTGGTTTCTAATCTTGTTATTGAGAAAGGAAAAATAACAGGTGTTATTGTAAATGAAGAAGAGAGGATTCCATGTTCTATACTTGTTTTGGCGATAGGACATTCCGCTCGAGATACTTTTACTATGTTAAAAGAGAAAAATCTTATGATGAGGCCAAAGAATTTTGCTGTAGGTCTACGTATGGAACACCCTCAAAAGATGATTAATGAGAGTCAATATGGGGCTTTTTCTAAGTACTTACCTCCTGCTAATTATAAATTAACTCATCAAAGTAGTAATGGAAGAGGAGTCTATACGTTTTGTATGTGTCCTGGTGGATATGTTGTGAATGCTTCTTCTGAAGAGGTTAGATTAGCTGTCAATGGAATGAGTAATTATCTTCGTGATGGAGAAAATGCAAATAGTGCTGTTGTTGTTACCGTTTCTGAGAAAGATTATGGAGAAGATCTTTTTGCTGGAATGGAGTTTCAAAGGAGATTAGAGGAGAAAGCCTATCAATTGGGACATGGGTTGATTCCTGTTCAGTTGTATGGAGATTTTGTACAGAAAAGAGTTTCTGAAAAATTAGGAGAGGTTGTTCCTAATACGATGGGGGATTATTCATTTGCTGATTTAAACTCTTTGTTTTCTTCTGATATTTTGGTTTCTTTGAAGGAAGCTATTCCTGCTTTCGGAAAGAAAATTCATGGTTTTGACCGGGAAGATGCTATTTTACTTGGTGTAGAATCTCGTACTAGTTCTCCTATCCAAATTGTGAGAAATGAGGAAGGTCTTTCTAATATTTTAGGAATTTATCCTTGTGGAGAAGGTGCTGGTTATGCAGGTGGTATCACTACTGCAGCCATGGATGGAATGAGGGTAGCTGAGTGGATTGCGAAAAAGTATCGACCATTTCCGGATTCCAAGATCTAAAAAATGTGATATACTGTTTAAAGAAAGGTTTATATAAAAGGGTGATAATATGTATAATCTTATTTTTTTCATAACAATTGCGATAACGTTGGCCTCTCAGGCTTATATTTCTAATACTTATCAGAAGACAAAAAAGATTGCTTCTAAGTCTAGTTTATCTGGATATGAAGTTGCTAGAAGAATATTAGATACGAATGGTTTACAAAGTGTTCAAATTGAGAAAGTTGCAGGAGAACTTAGTGATCATTATGATCCAGCTAATAAGAAAGTATGTCTTTCAGAAGATATTTATGAGAATACTTCTTTGGCTTCTATTTCTGTTGCTTCTCACGAATGTGGTCATGCTTTGCAAGATAAAGATGGTTTTGCATTTTTAAGGATTCGACGCAGTATGGTTCCTCTTGTTAATTTTGCGTCTCGTGCAGGATATTTTATTATCTTAATCAGTGTTGTCATGTCTCTTATGAAGCTTTTTTGGATTGGAATCTTATTGGAAGCTGTCATATTGTTATTTCAAATTGTTACGCTTCCAGTTGAGTTTGATGCTTCTCGTCGTGCTTTGAATCAAATTAGTGATTTAAAAATGGTTGAGAAGGAAGAACATCAAAACTGTAAGAAGATGCTTACAGCAGCAGCTTTTACTTATGTTGCCGCTGTCGCAACAGCTATTTTGGAAGTTTTAAGATTACTTATGATTGCTAGAAGAAATGATTAGAAAGAGGATTATATGATAAAGGTTGTACAAAATAAAAAAGAAGCTAATTGTATTACTCATAGTGGAACCATGCACGCAGATGAAGTCTTCGCAACTGCTTTTTTGGAACTTTATCTAGGAGAAGTGCGCGTTTTTCGTACTACTGCTGTTGACCCATCTGCCTTGAAAGAGGATGTTTTTATCTATGATATTGGTCGTGGAAAATATGATCATCATCAAAAGGATGCTTTAAGAAGAGAAAATAATCTTTTGTATAGTTCCGTTGGACTTTTATGGAAGACTTTTGGAAAAGAGTTTTTAAAGAAATGGGATTTTTCAAATGTGGATGAGCTTCATCAAGCTATTGATAAAGATTTAGTTGAAGGAATTGATGGAGATGATAATGGTGTATTTCCTAAAGTGGAGTGTCCTTATAGAGTAAAGACCCTTCCTAATATTATTAAAATTTTTAATCCTAGTTTTGATTCGGATGAAAATGAGTCTGATCAGTTTATAAAAGCTGTTTCTTTAGCCAAAATGATATGGGAAGAAGAAATTTATTATATGAATGGTAAATTGATTGCTGAGCATAAAGTTCATGATCTTGTTGAAAAGAATGATCCTAATTGTAAGTATTTATTTTTGGATGAGTATTTACCATATGAGGATGCTGTTCTTTCTAATCCTCAGGCTAATTCTTTATTGTTTGTTGCCTTTCCTTCTAATCGTGGAGGGTATGCGATTAAGACTATTCCTAAGAGTATTGAAGATAAAACAGCTCGTATTCTTTTTCCAGAAGAATGGGCTGGTTTGCAAAATGATGAGTTGGAACAAATTTCTCATATTCCTGGTTTACGTTTTTGTCATACAGGACGTTTTATTGTTACTTGTGATACGGAAGAAGCTGTTTATCAAGTTTTGAATTTATTATGTTCTTAAAAGAGGTGTTTATATGTACTATAGTCAAAAGAGAGAATGGATAAAAAATGGAATATTTGTTTCTATTATTTTATTAATTGCCATTTTTTCTACTTATTCTATTTATCATAAATTTCAGGATGTTCGAAGTACTTCTTTTAATTCAGAATCCTTAGATGTAACTTATCATGAAAAGTCAGGAGATCAATTATCTATTTCTAGAGTTATTCCTGTTACGGATTCTGTTGGATTGTCTTCTTCTGCTTCTTTAATTACTCTTAAAAATAATTTAACAGAAAAGGTTTCTTATCAGATTCAGATAGTAGATGATATTTCTTCTATGTTAGAAATAGAGGAAGAAGAACAGATTCCTAAAGAAGAAATTCGTATTTCTATTAAAGCAGGAAAAGCTTCTAATAAAATTTATAGTCTATCTGAATTAGAAGATGGTATTTTGTTAGAGGATACATTAAATGCATTAGAGTCTAAAACTCTTTCTATTCGTATTTGGATTCGTCAAGATACTGTTTTACCATCAGGTTCTAGTATGTATTATCGTGGCATTATTCGGGTAGTAGAGGAGCCTATTTCTTAGGAGTATGTATGAAGATATCTTTAGATTTACTACATTCAGGCTTCCTTACTGAAATAGATATTAGTGGAAGATATACTCTGGATTCTAAGTTTTATCAGTCTACAGAGATTCTTTCTTTACGTGATGTTACTGTAGAGGGTAAAATGGTAAGAAGAGAAAATTCCGATTTTGAATTAGAAGATTATGTTATTGCGACGATAAAAGGAGAAATGATTTTACCAGATTCTATTTCGTTGGAGCCAATTTCTTATCCTTTTATTATCCAATATGATGATTTTTTGCCTGAAAATCATGAAAAAAATGAAAATACACTTGATATTTTAGACTTTTTATGGGAAAATATTGTACTGGAGATCCCCTTACAGTTTACTAAGGTTCGAGATCTCAGTAAATTTCATGGGGATGGATGGAGAGTAATTTCTGAAGAAGAGTTACAAAACGGTCAAAATCCATTTTTCGATTTATTAAAAGATTTTGAAGAGGAGTGATATTGATGATGAAGTTAAACATTCAGTTATTTGCTGTTCCTTTCCATAAAGTATCAAAGACTAGTAAAAGAATGAGAAGAAGTCATAGCGCTATGGAAGTACCTGGAATGGTAAAATGTTCTAGTTGTGGAGAAATGATTAAACCTCATAGAGTTTGTCCTAAGTGTGGAAGCTACAAAGGAAAAACAGAAGTTGTAAAAGAAGCAGAATAATCTGCTTTTTTTGTTTTTTTGTATTATAATGAAATTGGTGTATGTTATGAGTAAAGGTAAAATCATCATTTGTCCTAATGAACAAAAATTAAGAATTTTGAAAGAGCAGTCTAAGAGTTCTTCTTTTTCGGCTGTTACTTTTTTTACAAAAGAAGAGTTCTTTAAAAAATATTATTTTGATTATGATGAGAGATTATATTTTTATCTTATGAAGAAATATCATTGGGATATTGATGTTTGTCGTACCTATCTTTCTTACTTTTATGTTGTTGATGAAAATAGAAAATATCAGAACTCAAAATTACAGTTTTTACAGTCTTTAAAGAAAGAATTAAAAGAAGAAAATCTACTTTTAGTTTCTCCTGTTTTTCTTGACTATTTAAAGGATAAAGAAATTGAAATTCAAAATTATTATCATTTAGAAAAATATGAAGAAGAAGTTCTTTCTTATTCTTTTCTTGTTTCAGATTGTTCTCTGGATAAGGTTGTGTATTCTTTTTCTACGATGAAAGAGGAAGTAAATTTTGTTTGTCTTGAGATTTTAAAGTTGATTAAAGATGGAATCCCTCTTTCTAAGATTTTTTTGGGAAACGTTTCAGAAGATTATTATTATACTCTAAAGAAATTGTTTTCTTATTATCATATTCCTATTATGATTCCTTTTCGTAATTCTATTTATAGTAGTAAAGTTGTTTTAGAGTATCTAAAAACGAATCAATTAGATTTAGAGGATTCTTCTAAGAGAGAAATGAATGAGAAATTAGTTTCTATTTTGAATGATTTAGTTGAAATTGATTTAGAGGATGAAGTTGGAAAAAAGATTTTGTTGGATAAGATTCAACATACTTATTTTGATATTCCTTGTTTGGAAAATGCTGTTCAAATTAGAGATATCTTTCAAGAGAAGTTTCAAGAAGATGAATATGTGTTTGTTATGGGATTCAATCAAGATGTTTTGCCTAAGTCTAAAAAAGATATTGATTATTTGACCGATCAAGATAAGAAAGAAGTTTCTTTGTTTTCTACTAAAGAGTGGAATGAGAAGGAAAAAAAGATTACTATTTATGTTTTGTCTCAGATTCCTAATTTATATTTGTCTTATAAAAGAGAGTCTCCTTTTCAGAAGTTTTATCCATCTAGTTTGATTCAGGAGCTTTCTTTAAAGGAAATTTCTCATTATGAGGATTCTTATCAGTATTCAGATTTATATAATCAATTACGATTGGGAGAACAATTAGATCAGTATTATTTGTATGGAGAGGAAAATGAAACTTTATGGAAACTATTTTCTTCTTATGAAATTCCTTATCATACTTATGATAATTCTTTTACAGGAATTTCTCATGATTTATATTTAGAAAATTTACCTTATCCTCTTCGGCTATCTTATACTTCTATGAATGCTTATTACGAATGTAAGTTTAAATATTATATTCAGTCTGTTTTGCAAATAAGGGGATATGAAGATACGTTTGCTTCTTTTATTGGTTCTATGTATCACAAGATTTTATCTTTGTGGCGTAAGACGGGTTTTGATTTTGAAAAAGAGTATCAAGCATATTTAGAAAAGAGAGAGCTTTCTTTGAAGGAGAGATTACTTTTGGTTCGAATTCGACGAGATTTACTTTCTTTTATTGATGTTTTGAAAAAGCAACAGCTCTTAACTGGATATGATGAAGAACTTTGTGAGAGAAAAGTTGTTATTCCAATGGATCGGGAAGTATCTGTAGAATTTGTTGGATATATTGATAAGATTATGTATTATCAAAATATTGAGGATACTTATTTTTCTATTATTGATTACAAAACTGGTACGATTGATACTCATATTGAACCTATGAAGTATGGTCTTCATATGCAGCTAGCTGTTTATCTTTATTTGATTCATTATGGAAGAGTTTTTCAAAATCCTATTTTTACAGGTATTTATTATCAGAATATTTTATTTCCTTATCCTACTTGGAGTTTGAAATTAGAAAAGGAGAAACAAGAAAGATATTATTTGAATGGTTATTCTACGAATCAAGTGGATGTTCTTGCTCGTTTTGATTCTACTTATTTAGATAGTACTTATATTAAGAGTATGAAGTATCAAGAGGATAAAGGTTTTGGAACTTATACTAAGACGATAGATGAAGATACTTTGTATCGGATGGTTGATTTTACCAAGAATAAGATAGAAGAAGCAAGAGATTCTATTTTAGATGCAGATTTCTCTATTAATCCCAAGAAATATGATGGAAAGAATATTTCTTGTGAATTTTGTTCTTTTAAAGATTTATGTTATCAACAAGAAAAAGATGTTGTTTATTTGGATAAAGTGGATGACTTATCTTTTTTAGGAGGTGAGGAGTAATGGGTTGGACGCTAGAGCAGCAGCAAGCAATTGATGAAGAGGGAGGAAATATCATTGTAAGTGCTGGGGCTGGAAGTGGAAAAACAGCAGTTTTAACCGCAAGAGTTCAAAGAAAACTACTTCAAGGAATTCATGTTAATGAGCTTTTGATTCTTACCTTTACTAATGCAGCGGCTTGGGAGATGAAAGAAAGAATTCGTTCTGCTATTCAGAAAACTTCTGGATTAGAAGAAGAATTAAGCTTGTTAGAAGAAGCTTATATTACTACTTTTGATGCTTTTAGTTTGGCAATTTTAAAGAAGTATCATACTTATCTTAATATTTCTTGTAATGTTCAAGTTGCTGATGAAGTAATGATTGATATGGAGAAGAAGAGAATACTAAATGCTATTTTTGAAAAGAATTATCTTTCTCCTAAAAGATCTTTTTCTCAGCTTATTTCTGATTTTTGTTTGAAAGATGATGAAGAACTTAAGAAATATCTTTTAAATGCTTATCGAAAGATAGAATTAAAATATGATAAGACAAGTTATTTGAAGAATTATTTTACTGAGATGAAAGATTCTGGAGATGCTTTTATTCAAGAGTTCCTTAATTTATTGCATCAAAAGCAATCTGTTCTTCGAGAATTTATTCTTTCTATGAATGAATATTTTGATGGAGATTTTGTATCTAAAGTAGAGAGTAATTTTTCATCTTTATTACAGGCTAAAAGCTATGAGGAATTCTTAAAAGGATGCCATTATCAAAATATGGTTGTTCCTAGAAATAGTTCAGAAGATGCTAAAAGAGTAAAAGCTTGTGTTTTTGATACTGCTCGAGAGATAAAAGATTTGTGTATTTATTCTTCTATTGATGAAATTCGAGAAGAGATTTTGTCTACTCAGGAATCTATTCAAGTGATTATTGATATTTTACAAGAATTTGATCAAGAATTAGATTCTTATAAGATGGAACATCAAATGTTTAGTTTTCAAGATATTAGTCGTTTAGCCATTCAAGTAGTGATGGAAAATGATGAAATTCGAGAAGAATTAACAAATCAATTTCAAGAGATATTGGTAGATGAGTACCAAGATACTTCAGATCTTCAAGAGGTTTTTATTTCTTTAATTTCTAAGAATAATGTTTATATGGTTGGTGACATTAAGCAATCTATTTATCGATTCCGTAATGCTAATCCTATTATTTTTAAGAATAAATATGATTTGTATCGAGATACTGATCAAGGTAGAAAAATTGATTTATTGAAGAATTTCCGTTCTAGAAGTGAAGTTTTAGAAAATATCAATCTTTTATTTGATTTGTTTATGGATGAAGAAATTGGTGGAGCGGATTATAAATCTAGTCATAGAATGAATTTTGGAAATGAAGTTTATTGTCAGGAAGGAAAAACGAATCAAAACTATCAAATGGAAGTTCTTACTTATGATAAAAGTAATTTAGGAAAGATAACACCTTCTGAAGAAGAGGCTTTTGTGATTGGCCACGATATCTTAGAAAAGGTAAATCAACATTTTCAGGTGTTTGATAAAGAAGAAAAAAAATTACGAGATATTCAGTATCGTGATTTTGTGATTTTACTAGATCGTAGTAAAGACTTTGATTTGTATAAGAAAGTATTTGAATATTTGCATATTCCACTTACTGTTTTGAAAGATGAATCTTTGAAAAAGGAAGCAGATATTTTAGTTATTAAAAATCTCATTCAATTACTTATTTGTATTAAGGAAGAGAGGCTTGATTCTACTTTTCGTTATGCTTTTACTTCTGTTTCTAGAAGTTTCTTGTATCCTACTTTAGATTCTGAGATTTATGAATATTTTGTGAAAGACTCTTTTCAAAAAAGTTCTCTTTATTCCATCTGTTTAGAGTGTATTCCTAATATGGATTGTATGAGTCTTAGTCAGTTTTTCTTGTTTTTACTGGATCATTTTCATTATGAAGAAAAACTATTAACTATTGGCAAAGTTCATTATTTTAGAACTCGTTTAGAATATTTATATCAACTTTGTCAGCATTATGAAGAAAATGGAAAGACGATTTATGATTTTATGGATTATTTAAATGAGCTTTTTGAGGAAGATTATGATCTTAGTTTTTCTATTCCAGTGAAGGAGACTAATAGCTGTCGTATCATGACTATTCATAAATCAAAAGGCTTAGAATTTCCTATTTGTTATTTTGCTTCTCTTGCTTCCAAATTTAATATGAATGAATTTAAAGAAAAAATTCTTTTTGATAATCATTATGGATTTATTTTGCCAAAAGTAGAGGAGTCTTATAAAGATACGATTTTAAAGACTTTGTTTAAAATGAGAATGAAAAAGGAAGAAATTTCTGAGAAAATTCGTCTTTTCTATGTTGCTTTAACAAGAGCAAAGGAAAAAATGATTTTTGTGTTACCTAAAATTGAGGAAGAGAATGAGACTTTAGATTTTGTTCCGACATATCAGAGAGAGAATTATTCTTCTTTCTTGTCTATTTTAAAAAGTGTTTATTCTGTTTTATTACCATATGTTAGAGAAACTACTGTTTTGGGAGTTAAGGATTACTTAAATATTGTTCCTATTCAGAATATGAAAAAGAAAGAAGAGAGACTTTTGGTAGAAGAGGTTCAGATTCCTGAGGTAATCGTTCAGAAGAAGCATTATTCTAAAGAAAAACTTTCTCTTCGGACAAAAGAGGAAAAAGAATTATTGCTTTTTGGAACGATGGTACATGAAATACTAGAAGAAATTGATTTCCTTCATTATGATTTGAGCAAATATCCTATTTCTTCTTTTGTTCAAGAAAAAATAAAGGCTTTTCTTGATAGCGATTTTATGAAGGATAAACTTTCTATGAAAATGTATAAAGAATATGAATTCCTTTATCAGGAAGAGAATGAAGAAGCACATGGTGTGATTGACTTGTTATTGGAGGGTGAGCAAGAAATGATTATTGTTGATTATAAATTGAAGAATATTTTAGATGAAGCTTATGATCAACAATTGAGAGGATATAGAGATTTTATTCAGAAAAAGTGTAAAAAACCGGTTTCTTGTTATTTATATTCTATTTTTGATGAAAAATATCGACAAGTTTTATAAAAAAAGAGAAAAACAGAGAGATAGAGGAAAGCTTTTGTTGACTTTTCTCTTTCTTTTGTGATATAATCTAGATGTTTGACGCCTCATGCTCAAACCGCATTGAAAAGGTAAAAACGTTTTTACGTACCTTAAGAGCGAGTCTTAAGTTTAAAAAAGGAGGTAAATTATGAACGCTGTAATCAAAGTTGGTGGAAAGCAATACTATGTTACGGAAGGTTCTGAAATTTATGTTGAAAAATTAAATTGTCAGACTGGTGATGTTGTACGTTTTGACCAAGTTTTAATGCTTGATTCTAAAGTTGGAAATCCTTATCTTACGGATGTTACTGTAGAAGGAGAAGTCCTAAAAAATGGCAAAAATAAGAAGATTAGAATCTTTAAATATAAATGTAAAGATCAATCTAACCGTTTAACACAAGGACATAGACAACCATATACAAAAATTAGAATTACAAAAATTAATGGTTAATTATGATTCAAGTTACTGTTATTCAGAAAGATTCTAAATATCAAAAGATTTCTATAATGGGTCATGCTTTGTATGATGATTATGGAAAAGATATTGTATGCAGTGCTTGTAGTAGCATTGTTATTACAACAGTAAATGGTTTGTTAGCCTTAGATAAGAATAGTTTAGTCTATGAGGTGAATAAGAAAGGAGTTGTAATTGATCAAATTCGTTTTGATGAGACAACTCAAACACTCATTCATAATATGATTAATCTATTAAAAGAATTAGAAGGAAATTATCCGGAAAATATTGAAGTAAAGTAAGGAGGAGAATTATGAGATTTTTAAAGTTAGATATCCAATTGTTTGCTCACCATAAAGGACAAGGATCTACCTCTAATGGTCGTGATTCTGCAGGTAGACGTTTGGGAGCAAAAGCAGCTGATGGAGAATTTATAACAGCTGGTTCTATTATATATCGTCAGAGGGGAACAAAAGTATTTCCAGGAGTAAATACTCGTCGCGGAAGTGATGATACTATTTATTCTACGGTGGATGGTATCTTGAAATTTGAACGTTTAGGAAGAGATAAAAAACAAGCTAGCGTTTACCCAGTAAGCGAATAATAAAGGAGCAGTTATGCTCTTTTTTTGTTTTTATAAGAGTAGCCAAAACTATTAACTTATGTTAGAATTAGTTTAGGATGGTGATACTATGAATAATAAAATAAAAGTAAGAAATGAATATGGACAGGAACAAGAGTTAGAAGTCATTAATATTTTTCAAGTGGACGGTTATGAAGGAAAAGATTATATTTTGTATACCAATAATCGAGAATTAGATGAAGATCATGTAGAAGCTTTTGTTTCTATTCTTTTAGAGAATGAAAAGGAATTCAGTTTATTGAATATTGAGGATGATAAAGAATGGGAAACTGTTCAAAAAGCAATTCAAGAAATGAGTGAGATGAATGAGTAAGGAAGAATACGAAAAAAAGTTACAAGAGTTAAAAAAACTATTACTGGGTCGTAAGTTTGATAGTAATGATCGTGAAGCATTATACGATCTTTTTGCTCGTTTGAAAGAAAAGAGTAAACCAAATAATTTTAGGCGAGATAGTTTTAGTTTTAGTGCATTTAGAACTCTTGGACCGATTTATATTGATGAGACTAATATAGAAGATATTTATAATACCCTTTCTGATGAGTTAAAGTCTTTTAAAGATGCTGATATAAGCTTTGCTGGTTGTTTTTTTAAAGAGGTTAAAAATAAGGATGAGGAAATAAATCTTGATTTTATTCGTTCCATAATAGAAATCAAAGATATGTTTAATGGGGTTACTTGGACTGAAGAGCAATGGAAGAGTATTCAAAGTATGGTTGAAGAAGTTTCTAAGCAAGGTACTACTCCTGAAAATGCGATACTATCTTTGACGCTTGGAACGAGATTTGATGATTCTTTTCATGTTTATATTGATGAAACCGTAATGGATAAAATTCTTCCTTTGTTAAGAGAAATTGCAGAAAGGGAACATAGTGTTGAGGAAAGAAGATATTATTGGCCTTCTAAGGCATATCAACGTGCTCTTTTGGGTTTTGGAAATTACGTTGGTAATAATCCGCTTTCAGCAGCTCTTCAGTATATATTATTTACGGATGAAGAAGTTACTTTTGATGATATTAGAAGAATCTTGGGGGATGAGGATTTACCGAAAGAAGATATTGATGAAGTAGTTGCTTCAGAATTAACTAGGTTGCCTTCTGGAGAAGAATTGCCTAAGGAAGAGAAAGGTGCTTCTGAAGAAAAGGGAGTTGATCCGGCATTAATTGATACTGGTGCTCCTGCAAAGGAATCTGATGAGGAAAGCGTAGAAGATTTAGCTAGAAGACGTGAGGAATTAAGATCATCTATGGATGAAAGAATGTTCGACTTATATGAAAACAAATTGAAAATATTAAAGTCAATAATTAGAAAGAATTATGAATTATCTTGTAATTCTGATCATAGAGATATTTTATTAAAATTGTTAGAAGAACTAAAAGAGGAAAGACCAGATGTTGTGTCTCATGCTCTTGATATTACAGTTAAAATCGGTGAAGATTCAAAGAAAATTCGATTGCCAATTAATGAAAAAACAATTGATACAGTTTTGGAAGAAATGAAAAAATTGACTGCTGCTTTTGAAGAAAAAGATGATATTAAAGGTGATATTCATTGTAGCTGTGGTTTCAGGTTAGTAACAAACAAAAAATCTTCTCTAGAAGAGATTATGGAATCCAAAAAGAAGAAGGCCGCTTTGAAAGCTAAAACTAGATTTTTTTCAGGATTTGTTGGATATATCTTTGATAATGGAGAGGTTTTGTTTGAAACGACTCATTTGAATAATCCAACGATTTATCGAATTAGTGCTGTTGAGTTAAAACGTTTAATTGAGGCAGGTACCTTTGATTTGACTTCTCCTTCTCCTGAAGTAACGATAATTGATCGCTTTTTACCAGGATGGAGACCTTCTGATGTTACTAAGTTTTTGAATGTTAAAAGTGCAAAAAAGAGACCTGCTGAGGTATTACATACAAAAGAGCTAATTGGTGCATTAAAAGAGAAAGGTGTTTTATTAGAAGATGAAGTATCTATTGAAGAATCTTCTGTTGCCGAAACACTTCCTGCATCTGAATCAGCTCCAGAGGCAAGTTCTTCTGATGATCTTCGTGAAGTTATGGTATCTGATTCAGGGTATTCTATTACGAAGGAAGAATTGGAAGCTCTTAAAGCATCTGGTGCTACTCATGTTAGACTTGTTATAGGATCTGTTAAGCGAGATATTAGTATTGATGAATTATTGAGTACTTTTAAGGCTGATACTAGTGAAGCTACGGATTCTGTAGAACTTGATAAAACATCTTTAGAGTATAAGAAGATATTAGAAAATAGAATTAAACGTTGTAAAGAAATTATTTCTAAGTTGCAAGCTGAAAAGCATAAGACAGATTTTACTGAAATTAGAATTAGAGGATATCAAGTTGAGATTCAAAAGATTGAAGCAATGCTAGCGGATTTTAAAGGAAAAAAAGTATCCGGTGTAACTTCTCTTTTGGGGTCTGTTCGTGAGGGCTTAATTGAAAATGAAAAAGCAAAGCAAAATGCTAATTTAGAAGAATTAAAGGGAAAGACTTTTCGATATGGATTAGCTAAGAAATTTAACGAGAGAAATATTAAATCTGTTCAAGGAAGAATAGAAAGATTACAAAAATTGGATGGCTTTTGTGGAAGCATTCAAAGAAGTTTGATGTGTCCAAGAGTGATGTTAGCAAAACTAGGAAGATATTCTGAAATCGTTGGTGGATCTGAATTCTATCAAGATAAGGTAAAAGAAAATGAAGAGTATAGAGAGTTACTAGGTGAACATAAGTGGAGAATCTTTTCTAGACTTGGTGCTGCTGTTCAAGGAGCTTTCTATAGATGGAATGCAAGTCGCTATCAATATCTAAAAGATAAGTTAACGGATGATAGCAGTATTATTAAATATGGTGGAAGTAGAGTCCTTTCTCTTTTACATGGTGGATATCATTCTAGTGAGGTAAGTGAAGAAAGTGAAGGACGTAGTAGATAGCAGGTGAAGATATGTTTGTAGATGAAGTAGAGATAAAGGTAGAAGCAGGCAAAGGTGGAGATGGTTGCACTGCTTTTCGTCGTGAAAAATTTGTTCCCATGGGTGGCCCTTTTGGTGGTAACGGTGGACATGGTGCAGACATCATATTTAAAGTAGATGAGGGGCTCCATACTTTACTTGATCTACGTTATCAAAAAATCATTAAAGGAGAAAATGGAGAAAATGGTCAAGGCAAGAATATGCACGGAAAAGGTGCTAAGCCATTGATTGTTAAAGTTCCTCAGGGAACGGTTGTAACAGATTTGGATACTGGTATGATTCTTGCTGATTTATCTCATAAGGATCAAGAAGAAATTATTGCAAAAGGTGGCCGTGGAGGTAGAGGAAATACTGCTTTTAAGACTCAGACCAATACCGCTCCTGATTATTCTGAAAAAGGAGAAGAAGGAGAGCATAAGAAGTTAAAGGTAGAAGTGAAGATGCTTGCAGATGTTGGTTTGGTTGGTTTGCCTAGTGTTGGAAAAAGTACTATTATTTCTTGTGTATCTAAATCGAGACCTAAAATAGCAGATTATCCTTTTACTACTTTAAAGCCTAATTTGGGAGTAGTAAAATCTAGAAATGGACAGAGCTTTGTTATGGCTGATCTTCCAGGATTGATTGAAGGTGCTAGTCATGGAGAAGGTTTAGGAGATAAGTTTTTAAAACATGTTGAAAGGACTCGAGTTCTTGCTCATGTTGTAGACATGTCTCATGAGAATCCATACGATGACTATGTTTTAATTAATAAAGAATTAGAAAAGTTCAATCCAAAACTTTTGAAAAAGCCAATGATTGTTATTGCTAACAAAATGGATTTGGAAGCTTCTGAAGAGAATTTATTATCTTTCCAAGAAAAAGTAGATTGTAAAATATTTAAGGTTTGTGCTGCTAAGAATGAAGGATTACAGGATGTTGTCGATTATCTTGCAGATATGCTTTCTCATATTCCGGAGAATCCATTATATGATGAAAATCAAATAGAGAGTCATGTACTTTATAAATTTAAAAAGGAAGCTCCTTTTGTAATTACAAAAGAGGAAGATGGCTTATGGGTTGTTAGCGGTGATGAAGTAGAGAGAATCTTTAAAATGACAAAATTCTCTAGTGAAGAAGCTATCTATCGCTTTGCTAAAAAGCTAAGACGTATGGGTATTGATGATAAATTAGTGGAGTTAGGTGCTAAAGAAGGAGATCAAGTTCGTATTTTAGATTTCTATTTTGATTTTAAAAATTAATATTCCATAGGAAAATACATTGTATTTTCCTTTTTTTTTAGATATAATCGTTATAGTAGAGGTGAATGGTATGAAGGATATCAAATTTTTGAAGGAACACGATATCGATGTTGATAAGAGCTTAGAGCTATTTGGAGATGTGGAAACCTATAATGAAACAATCGGTGAATTTTTAGTTGGAATTCATACAAAAATTAATCAATTAATCGAATGTATGCGAAAACAAGATTTAGTGAATTATTCTATTATAGTTCATTCTATGAAGAGTGATGCTAAGTATTTTGGTTTTACATCTTTAGCTGAAATGGCATTTGATCATGAACAAAAAAGTAAAGAGGGCAATTATTCTTATATTGTAAATCATATTAATGACTTAATTAATGAAACCAATCAAGCAATTATTTTAATTCAGGAATATATGAATGGAGAAGAAGCTTCCGAATTAGAGGAGAAAGCAAATTCTGAAGAGAAAGAAGAAGCCTTAAAACAAAAAACTATTTTAGTTGTAGATGATTCTAATATTGTATGTAACTTCGTAAAAAAGGTATTCCAAGATCAGTATTTTGTTTGTGCTTGTAAGAACGGAGAAGAAGCTTTGCGTGTCATTCAAGCAAATGTCGATAATGATTTCATAGAAACTATTCTTTTGGATTTAAATATGCCTAAGATTAATGGCTTTGCAGTTTTGGAGTTCATGAGAAGTAATGATTTATTGCATAAGATGCCAGTATCTATTATTTCTGGAGATTCTTCTAAGGAAACCATTGAAAGAGCCTTTACTTATGATATTGTGGATATGTTAGAAAAACCATTTAGTGAAGCCAGTGTAAAAGCAGTGGTTGAAAAGACGTTGATTTATAGTGGTAAGGAATAGAATATGAGAATTGTTAAGTGTCATAATGGTAACGTTTCCTTGGTTTTAAAAGAAGTAGAAGATGTTTCTTCTCAGGAAATTAAATGTAATACGGTAGATGCTTCTTTTGAGAAACATGTACCTCAATTTGTAATAAAAGATCATCAAGTAGAAATCTTTGTTAATCATGTAATGGAAGGAGATCATTATATTGAGTGGATTTTAGTAGACTATGGAAAAGAGCAGCGAATTTATTCTTTTTTACCAGGAGATACTCCTAAGGTAGAGGTAGAATATCGTGAAGGTATGCAAGCTTATAGTTACTGTAATAAACATAGTTTATGGTCAACAGAAAAATTTTAAATAGAATAGCTGTCAACTTTTATAAATAAAAATTATAAAAGTTGACTTTTTTATAAAACAAATCTATAATAAATCTCCAAGGAGATTTCTATATGACTGATTATAATTTGTATAAAATCTTTTTATATCTATATGAAGAAAAAAGTATTTCAAAAACGGCTAATAAATTGTACGTTTCACAACCGGCTATTAGTTATAGCTTAAAGGAATTAGAAAGTCAGTTGGGATATACACTTTTTTATCGTAATTCGAAGGGAATTGAACCGACTACTGAAGCAAATGAATTGTATCATTACATTAAAGTAGCTTTTCAAATTTTAAATGATGCTGAAGAACATATTAAGAATTTGAATCAATTAAATGTTGGTTGTATTCGACTTGGAATTTTATCTGATTTGTCTTCTTTTTATCTTTCTTCTTTTATTTCCGAGTTTTGTAAGAAGTATCCAGGTATTCAATTTGAAATTACTTGTGATGAAGCAGAATCTCTTATGGAAATGCTAGAAAATCGTCAATTAGATTTTGTCTTTTTAACAACGGATTTGTGTACAAGAAAATCTGTTGAGAAGATGGTTTTATCCTCCGTTTCTTTTTGTTTAGCTTATTCCAAAGAGGCTTATCCAAATGGAGTATCATTGAATCAATTGGATTCTTATACGTTGTTATTACCTGGTAAAAAGAATTCTTATCGAATGAAATTCGAGGAGTATATGGAAAATAAAAAGTTATCTTTTCATTCTAATATTGAAGTGGATGATTCTTCTATGATGTTAGAAATGGTAAAGAAGGGTATTGGTGTTGGATACTTTATTCAAGATGCAATTCCTAATCATTTAGAAGATCTTTCTATTATTCTGCTAGCAGATATTCCTTCTCTTCATGTTTGCTGTAGCTATGTAGATGATTTTTTAACAGTAGCGGCTAGGAAGTTTTTAGAGATGGTTAAAACATATTATCAAAATTCGAAAGAGTGATTAGTTCACTCTTTTTTTCATATATTAAACTGAGGTGGAATATGTTTTTTCAAAAAACCAATCGAAGAATTCGAATTCTTTTTTGTATCTTTCTATTATTTTTTTTGTTTATTCTTTTAAAAGTATTTTATATTCAAGTTTTTCAGTATCACAAATTAAATTTTTTGGCAAAAGATTTATGGAGTAGGGATTTAGAGATTGAAGCTGATAGAGGGAAAATATTTGATCGAAATGGTGTTGTTTTGGCTGATCATTTGACTACTACTTCTTTAATTTTAATTCCTAATCAAATTCAAGATAAAGAGACAGCTACTAAGGAATTAGCAAATATCCTACAGATATCTTATGAGGATATGAAAAAGCATGTTTATAAGAAAACTTCTATTGAAAGAGTTCATCCTGAGGGAAGAAGATTGTCTTATGAGGTAGCTGAGAAGATTGAGGCTTTAAAAATAGATGGTGTTTATTTAGTAAAAGAATCGAAAAGATACTATCCTTATCAGGATTTGCTTTCTCATACTTTAGGATACGTAGGAATTGATAATCAAGGATTATCTGGACTAGAGCTTTTATATGATTCTTATTTAACCGGAAGGAATGGAGCAATTCGTTATTTTAGTGATGCCCATGGACAAAAACTTCTTATGAGTGATGTCTATGAAGCTCCTACTCCTGGAATGAATATTCATTTGACTATTGATGTTCGAATTCAAGAATCCCTAGAAAGAGAAATGAATAATATTGTTGATATGTTTGAACCAGATATGGCTTTAGCGGTTGTAGTGGATCCTAAAAGTGGAGAAATCTTAGGTATGAGTTCTGCTCCGGATTTTGATCCTAATCAGTATAAAAATTATGCTACTTCTATTTTGAGTCGTAATTTACCAATATGGGCTAGTTATGAACCAGGTAGTACTTTTAAGATAGTTACTATGGCTTCTGCAGTGGAAGAGAAAGTGGTTGATATTTTTCATGATCATTTTTATGATTCTGGTAAAGTAAAGGTGGATGGAAGTACCTTAAAATGTTGGAAGAGTACTGGTCATGGAGATCAAACTTTTTTGGAAGTTTTGCAGAATTCTTGTAATCCTGGATTCGTAAAATTAGGTCAGTTGTTAGGAAAAGAAAAATTATTTTCTTATATTCATAATTTTGGTTTTGGTGAAAAAACAGGAATTGATTTAAGTGGAGAAGGGGAAGGAATTCTATTTCCTATGGAAAGAATTGGCAATGTGGAATTGGCTACTTCTGCTTTTGGTCAGGGAATTAGTGTTACTCCGATTCAACAGGTTATGGCAGTATCTGCTATTGTTAATGGTGGTTATTTATATACTCCATACGTTGTTAAAAGTATTAGTGATTCTACGAATACAGTCATTCAGCAAAACTCTAGGGTGTTGAAGAGAAAAGTTATTTCTAGTGAAACCTCCGCTATTATGAGAATTGCTTTGGAGAATGTTGTAGCCAAGGGTGGAGGAAAAAGTGCTTATATTGAAGGATATCGTATTGGTGGTAAGACAGGTACTGCTCAAAAAAGTGAGAAAGGTATTTATTTAGTCAACAATTATATTATGAGTTTTATGGCTGTTGTTCCTGCTAATGATCCACAAGCTGTTTTGTATTTAGCAATTGATAATCCAAAGCATACAGCTATGCTTTCTAGCTATACTACTACTCCTATAGCTAGAAGAATTCTACTTGATATTATTGAAGCTTTGGATATTCCAAAGCAAGATGAAGAAATATCCAAAGATTTAGAATGGAATGATAAAGTGACTTATGAAGTTCCTAATGTGATTGGAATGGATATTCAAGATGCGAAAAAGAACCTTTTTCCTTTTGAAGTTGTTTTGGAAGGAGAAGGAAATCAAGTGGTGGAACAGTCTCCTAAAGCTGGAGAAGTGATTTATGAAGGAGATAAAGTTAGACTTTTCTTACAATAGATGTTTTCTTGTTGTAAAAAAATGTCAATTTTTTGTACTTTGTCATATTGTTTTATGAATTATGATATAATGTTTTGAGAAATGGAGTGAGCGATATGCTATTGTTAACCAAAGCTATATTTGCTATCATGATTGGTTTTTTATCTTCTACCATTTTAGGACTTTTTATGCTTCCTGTTTTAAGAAAGCTAAGAGTTGGTCAAAAAATATCCGTTTTTGTAGGAGAGACTCATAGAAAAAAAGAAGGAACTCCTACTATGGGAGGACTTATTTTTATTCTCCCTACCATGATTATTACTTTAGGACTAATTATTACACAAAAAATTAGTTATACTTCTAATTTAGGAATTGTTTTGCTTGTTTTTATTGGTTATGCCTGTATTGGTTTTTTAGATGATTTTTTGTCTATTCGCAAAGGGGATAACGAAGGATTAACGACATATCAAAAGCTTCTTATGCAGGTTTTGATTGCTTTAGGCTTTTTCTATATTTATATGAGGAGTGGAGGACAAACGGCATGGGTTGTTGGGACTCTTCATATCGATATTGAATTTGGTTGGCTTTATGGATTGGCAATTTTATTTATCTTAGTTGGTGCTAGTAATGCTGTTAATTTAACGGATGGTTTGGATGGTTTGGCTGGAGGATTATCTGCTATTGCATTTATTGCCTTTGCTTTGATTTCTCTATCAGTTGGTTTTGAAGAGATTGGTATTTTTAGTTTGATTCTTGTGGGAAGTTTGATGGGATTTTTAATTTATAATACTCATCCAGCTAAAGTATTTATGGGTGATACCGGTTCTTTGGCTTTAGGTGCTGTTATGGCGGCAATTGCTATTTTAACTCACAGGGAGCTTACTTTACTTGTTGTTGCTTTTATTTTTGTTATAGAGACTTTGAGTGTTATTGTTCAGACATTTTGGGTTCAGTTTTTTCATAGAAAACTATTTTTGATGACACCGCTTCATCATCATTTTGAGAAATTAGGTTGGCAAGAGACAGATATTGTGAAGTTGTTTTGGGTATTAGGTTTTATTCTTTCTATGGCTGGAATTATTTTTGGTGTTTGGGTATAAGAACTTTTCAAAGTTCTTTTTTTTTCATTTTTTCATATCATTTAACAAGGTGAGAATATGAAGAAAATGGATTATTTATTATTTTTTTCTGTTGTTTTATTATCCATTTTTGGTTTGTTTATGATTTATTCTTCTTCTAGT
>JAFRIU010000022.1 GCA_017432645.1 Bacilli bacterium | reverse complement strand
TATATATGAAGTCAATCATTTTTCTTTGCTTTATTGTCTAGTTTGTAAAGAAAAAAGAGCTATTTGCTCTTACTAAATTATCTCTCTTTTACTAAAGTTTTCTATCTCTTAATAATTATACTCACTGGTAATTCCAAAATAAGTTTCTAGAGTAATCCAATCTCCATTATTATAGAGTTTAGCAGCCAAATCTTTTCCAACATAACGGAAGTGCCATGCTTCATAAATGTATCCTGTTTCATTTGTTTTTCCTTCTGGATAGCGAAGAATGAATCCATATTTATAAGCATTTTGACTTAACCATTTTCCTTCTGGTGTATTTCCAAAGTTTCGATCCACTTGGTTTAAATCAAAGGCAAGTCCGGTTTGATGTTCAGAATGTCCTGGACGCGCTGAATAAGTATCCGCTTCTTGCTTTCCGTCCTGTGAAACATATCTATTATACAAGTTCTTTTGATAATTATAGGAACGGAATCCACTAACCACATAGATATTATATCCGGCAGAAGCTGCTCCTGCTCTCATTTCATCGAATGCATTCACTGTAACACTAGTTAAATCTCCTGGATTATAAGTAGAAGGTAATGGATAGGTTTTATTGGCAATCATGATGCCATCAATATAAGTGATACCATTCTTTACTTCTCCTTTATGACCATTTGAAGTTGTGAAAGTCCTATTTGGTTCTACATAATTGTCTCGATTCACAACTACTGGTTTCTTGGTGACTTCTAATTGGAATTTTTCTTTGGTTTCATTTCCACTAGAGTCTTTGGCAACATAAGTTAATTCATAAGTATTAGGAGTATTGGTATCATATTCTCCTTCTACTGTTACTGGAATTTCTTCACTCGAGTTGTCTGTTGCAGACACACCGCTTAATAAATCAATTGTTTGCCCCTCTTCTATTTTTAGACTTGGATTAAATGTTATTACTGGAGCTTCTTTATCTACAACTTTTAAAGTATAAGTGATTTTTTGAATCTTTCGAAAAGCATTTTTGATTTTAATGGTTATTTTTTGTTCTCCAACTTTGGAAGTATCAACCTTCTTTGTTGGAGTTTCAATGGATCCATTTTTTATTTTTTTGATGGCTTTTGTATTTTGATATACTTGATTGATATTTACGGTTACTTTTTTATCATACTTTATGATTAGCCTTTTAGATTGATAGAAGAAATAGCCTGCTGCTATACCACCTAATAATAAAATAGATATTATGATTAGAAATATGACTTTTCCCTTTTTCTTTTTCATTTTTTCACCTACTCATCGTGCTAATTATAGCATAAAAAAGACATATAGTAAATTATATGTCTTTTATTTATTCATGATTCTTTCTTTTAAAAATTTCTTTCTCTCAAGAAAGATGGCATTTCTATATCTACTGGTACTTCTGATTTTTTAGGTTCTTCCTTGTCTTCATCTGCTAGAACTTCTGGTTGATAAGTATATTCTTCTCTTCCTTGAGTTCTACGACTTGGAGAGTTATTTGAAGTTACCATGGTAGGATAAGAATTATCTACTGGTTGTTGCTTCTTTGATTTATCAAAACCGGTAGCAATTACTGTAACAATTACTTCATCACTTAAATTTTCATTGATAACAGATCCAAATATTGTATTAATATCTGTATTGGCAGCACTACGAACTACTTCTGCAGCTTGTTCTGCCTCAAATAATGTTAGGTTTACTCCACCAGTAATATTGATAATGGCATCGGTTGCTCCTTCAATAGAAGTTTCAAGAAGTGGAGAGGAAACCGCTTGTTTTGCAGCTTCTAGAGCACGATCTTCTCCCATACCAATACCGATACCGATAATTGCACGTCCACTCTTTTCCATGACTGCTTTTACGTCTGCGAAGTCCAAGTTAACAAGCCCTACAACAGCAATCAAATCAGAGATAGATTGAACACCTCGACGTAAAACATTATCTACTTCTTTGAATGCTTCTAGCATTGGTGTGGATTTATCAATAATCTCTCTTAAACGATCGTTTGGAATAACAATCAATGTATCTACATGTTTCTTTAAATCTTCAATTCCTTGAAGAGCATTTTCCATTCTTCTTTTTCCTTCGAATGAGAATGGCTTTGTAACGATAGCAACTGTTAAAGCTCCTAATCCCTGAGCAATTTCAGCAACTACTGCAGCTGATCCTGTACCAGTTCCTCCACCCATTCCTGCTGTAATGAAAACCATATCAGCACCATTTAATGCATCTTCTATATCTTTCTTAGATTCTAGGGCTGATTCTCTACCTACTTCTGGTTTTCCACCTGCTCCAAGTCCATCTGTTAGGTTTGCTCCTATTTGAATCTTTACATCTGCTTTTGAAGAGTTTAATACTTGTAAATCTGTATTAGCAGCAATAAATTGTACGCCTTTTACTCCAGATTCTACCATTCGGTTAATGGCATTGCCGCCACCACCACCTAAACCAATTACTTTGATCTTGGCTAATTGATCCATTTCTAATCCGCCTATCATCCTTTTTCCTCCTTAATGTTCGAAGAAGTGTCCAAACACTTTATGCAATAAGTTTTCCTTAGAAAGAGAAGAATCCATTGTCCGTAATGCCTGCTGATTCTCTTTCGAAATCATTTCATATTGCTTTCCCCTTAATTGTAATTTATCATCAAAATATTTTACTATTCCATAGCAACTACTAAATTCATTGTGGCGAACTCCCATCATCTGATTGTCACATACTTTCGCAACAAAACCGTATTCTTGTTCTACTAAGTATGAAAATCCAGATAGTTCCGTTAATCCACCTGTTACAATTATATAACGAATTTCTCTATTTGTTAAGTTTTTTATATCATTTTTAGCAAGTTTTAATATTTCTCTTACTCTTGCCTCTACTACTTTAGAAGCCATTACTTGATTTACTTCCTTGGTTGTATCTTTATCAAAATGAAGTGTATAAATTTCTTCTTCGTCTGCATAACTGGATAAGGCTAAGGCAAATGTTTCCTTAATCTTTCTAGAATCTTCACTTTTTGATTTAAATGCATACGTAATATCCTTATCTACATTGTTACTTCCTACAGGAAGAATACTGTTTTTAATCATAATTCCTTTGTTAAAAACAGATACAGAAGTAGTAGATTCTCCAATATTAATAATAGCTCCTACTAAATCATCATATTTTCTATTTTTAATTGTGTAATAATCCCCTACAGAATTAAAGGCAATATCTACTGTTTCTACTCCTGATTGCTTTAAACCTTCCAAAAGATGATATAACTCTTCTTTTGGAACAGTACTAACGACAGCACGAACTTCTAGTGTGCTTCCTTTCATTCCTTTTGGATCTTTTACGTTGGTATTGCCATCAATTGTGAAATGGATTGGCATAGCTGTTACTAATTCTCTTTCGGAAAAATCTTGATTTTTCAAAGACTCCAATAAAACATTACTAACATCCGTTCCCGTAATTTCATTATAATCTACAATTGCAACACTACCTGTTACGATGTCCATACAACAATTGGTTGTGGGAATACAAGCAATTACCTTCATGATTTTAAAGCCTAATGCTTCCTCTGCTTTTTTCAAAGCTGTTTTGATACTTGCCATAGCTGACTTATTATCTTCAATAAATCCATTTTTGATTCCCTTAGAAGGACTACTAACGGCTGCTAAAACATGAAACTTATCATTTATTTTTTCTGCAACAACAATTTTAATGCTATTGGTACCCAAATCTATACCTGTATATATCTCACTCATCGCAATCCTCCTACTTTAAAAGTATTATACTATAGGAAAAAGAAAAAGAAAAGAGAAATCCTTTCTTTCTTATTCATTTTATTTCAATTTATAAACATCAAAACAATCCATCTCTTCTATTTTTTCTCCATGAGAGATGACGTATTTCATAATCTCTTTATTGATTTGTTGTCTGCCACTTTTATCTATAGCATAATATTCATCCATGGAAAGAATAAAAGTAGTATCTGGATCCATTTCTTTGATCTTTTGGATCATCTTTTTTGTACCATGATATCCATGATTTCCTTTGTTTAGTAAATCGAATTCATCAATCCTACTTTCATTTGTTATTTTATAAAAATAAGCTTCACTACTTAGTAGTACGACTCTACTTTCTTTATGGGATTTTATATAATGATTTACTTTATCTCGAATGATAAATTCTCCATGATTATTGTATAGAAATCGATATTCGAAATTATGATAATGATGAGGATAAGAAATATTATCCCAACCGGCAAAGAAAGAGAAAAATAAAAGACTATAAGTAAGGCTAAATAGAATAGTATTAGCAATGATTTCTTTCTTTTTTAAATGAATCTTGTCGATAAATAGAAGAGAATATACAAATACTAGATATAGAAAATGAGGAAGATCAAATAATGGAATTACAATACTGAAGAAGGATAATACATAGTAGTTTTCTATATTTTCTTTCTCTTTTTTGATTTTTTTCAGTAAGATGAAAAAAAGAAGAATCGACAAGATAAAGAAAAGATTTCCTGTTTTTCCATTTGATTGCGAAAAATCAAATAATCCTAAGAAGCATAAATCTATGAATGGATAAAAACTTTTTGTTATTATCAGATAGATAGTAAACAATAAAATAGGAAGAATAAAAGCAATTCCTCTTTTTAGAATTTTTTTCTTATCCTTTTTCCAGTAATATAGACTAGGTAAAATGGTAAAAGCTCCTACAGACTGCTTGGTTAGAAAAAGGCAAGCTAATACTAATCCGATTCCGTAGTCACTTTTCTCTTCTTTTTCTAAATAGAAAAGTAATACTATTAGAAAAACTAGAAATAAATTGTATGTTGGCAAAATAACAATTGGCATTGGAAATATTAGTAAAATAATAAGAAGCCAAGCATTTTCTTTGTATAATTTCCATAAAAAAGAAAACAAAAGAGAAATGACTATACTATTTACTATATAATAAGTCAAAATATTATGAGAAATACCCTTTAAAAAGATAGCCATAATCATTGGATATAGTGGAGTTAAAATCATATTGAAATCTTTGTAAGGAATTTCTCCTTTACTAATTGCGTAACTAAAGCCATAATTCCATACAACGTCTCCATCAAAAGGTGCAAACAAAAAACTCATTCCTATTAAGGAAAACAGAAAAATAAAGATTAATAAACTATATTTTTTCATTTTTTTCCTCCTATAGAAATGATTATTCTTTTATTTGAAAATGATTTCCATTATCTAAATATAGAATTCCTTTATGGTTTTCTAATTGTTTTAACACTTCATTATAGTGATTGATCATTTTAAACTTTGTTAAGGTAAGATAGACCATATTTCCATCATCCATGTATAATAAGAAACGATCTTTATCATATTCATTTGGTTCATAGGTAATATCACTAATCTTAGAAAGAACCTCTGGTTTTACCTTTCCCATTTCTTTTAAAAATCTTTCATATTGATTGCTTGGTACTTCACTTATTAATCTTGGAACGTAAAAATTATTTTGTTCTTCTTTTAAAATAAAGCCATTGGCTAGTACATATCCGTTTTTTTGATTGCTCCAAAATAGAGGAGTGTTTTCTTCTACAACAATTTCTACTGTAAATGGATATTTCTTGTATACGTGTGCTTTTTGAATCGTATCCATTTTTTCTAATTTCTTTTCTACTTTTTTAGAAGAAAAGAATAAAAAGGAAGGATAGTTTTTTATACCGGCTATTTTTAAGATGTCATCATCTTTTATGTATGTAGTGTTTTTAATGAGGATATTCTTGATTGGGGCTTTGCATAAAAAGTAACCACAAAAATTTACTAGTAATAAAACTAGTAATATTAATAGTATGTTTTTCAATTTCCATTTTCTTTTGTGAATTACTTTTTTAGACATAATTACTCCCAATTGACTAATTCTTGTTCTACTTTTAATTCAATTCCATAGTTTTCCATTACTTTTTGCTTACAAGTATCCATTAGGTATTTAATATCATCTGCAGTGGCATGATCATAATTTACGATGAAATTAGCATGTTTTTCGCTGATCATGGCACCACCTTTTTTGACTCCTTTTAAACCAGAGTCTTCAATTAATTTTCCAGCAAAATTTCCTTCAGGATTACGGAACACACTACCAGCTGAAGGATATTCTAGAGGTTGAGATTCTATTCTTCTTTGCTTTCTTTCTTGAATAACTTCTTCAATGGCTTCTCTTTTTCCTTTTTGTAGTTTTAAAATCACTTCTAAACAAATATAATCCCTATGCTTTTGTAAGAAAGAGGAACGATAGTGAAAGTTCATTTCTTTATTTTCTAAATAGATAATTCTTAAATCTGGAGTCAATACTTTTACTTTTTCTACAATATAACCCATATCTGATTTATAGGCTCCTGCATTCATAAAAATACTGCCTCCAATGGTTCCTGGGATTCCAGCTGCAAACTCTAATCCAGTTAATCCTCTTTTAGCTGCTTGTAAGCATACTTTTATTAAGGATGCTCCTGCTTCTGCACGAATCTTTGTCTTTCCAATAAAATCAATTCCATCTAATTCTGTTAATTTGATGAGAATTCCTTCATATCTTTTTTCACTAAAAAGTAGATTTGATCCATTTCCAATGATTTTATAAAGGACTTTTTCCTGTCCTAAGAAGCGCATTAATTTTACTAAACTGGTTACACTTTTGGGATAAACCACACCTAAAGCAATACCACCTACTCCGTATGTGGTATATTTTTTTAGGGAAGCTTCTTCTTCTACTCTACCTATATTTAAATCTTTTATTTTTTGAATCAAATCCGTCATTTTATCACCTATTTATTATTTATTAATTTTTTTATTTCCTCATATATATGAGTAGCAGAATTGGTCTTTCCAAGCTTCATACTATTCTCTTTCATTTTATAATAAGTCTTCTGATCTGTTAAAACAAAATCTATTTCCTTTAATACTTTTTCTTTTGAAAACTCTTCTTCTTGAATAATTCTACAAGCCCCGTGATCTTCTAATTCTTTGGCATTTTTATATTGATGGTTATTCGTTACATATGGAGATGGAACTAGAATAGTAGGAAGTCCTATCGCTGTGATTTCAGCAATTGTGCTCGCTCCTGCGCGTGATACTAGTAAATCCGTATCTTTTAAGAGACAGATTAAGTCTTCCATAAAAGGTAAGATTTTTACATTAGCTGGTGTGGATACTTCTTGATAGTTATCGTAGTAGTTCTTTCCTGTGATGATTAATACTTGGTAGTCTTTTTCAGAAAAAGCGGGAATTAATTCTTTGATTTTTTCTGTCATCGTTGTACTGCCAAGAGAACCCATAACAAAGACTACAAGCTTCTTTCCTTGATCAAAGCCCAAAGTAGATTTCTTTTTCTTCTGGATAGATAAGATTTCTTCACTTCTAGGGTTTCCAGTATAGACCACTTTTTCTTTTGGAAAAAGATCTAAACTGTTAGGCAAAGATACGCAAATAGTACTAGCAAAACTACTAATAAATTTATTAGAAATTCCGGGAATGGAATTTTGTTCATGGATTAAAATAGGAATTCTTAATTTATGAGCAGCATATAAAACAGGCGCTGTGATATATCCGCCCGCTCCTACTACGATATCTGGTTGGAAATCTTTTAAAACTTGGGTTGCCTTTTTTTTCGCATTTAAAAACTTTTTTATTACGGAAAAGTTAGCGAAAGGATTTTTTCTGTTTAGTCCTTTCATTTCTAGTCCTACAAAAGGAATTTGAAGAGACGGAATAATATCTTTTTCCAATCTATCCGTTGTACCAATATAAAGAAATTCGCTATTGGGTTCTTTTTCTTTTATTTTATTGATAATGGCTACGGCTGGATAGATATGTCCTCCTGTACCACCTGCTACAACAACCACTTTCATAGAATCCCTCCATTTAATCAAATTATATCATAATTTCTTTTAGATATTGGAAAATATCATTAATTATCGCAAAACTTTACATTTCATTTTATTTCTTCTTTTTCATATTTAGAACATTGCTTGAAAAAGGATTCTATGATAAGATACTGACGAAATGGGGAATCTTATGAAAGCTATTGGTATTATTGCGGAATATAATCCTTTCCATAAAGGACATTTATATCATATTGAGAAAATAAAAGAAAAATATCCGGATTATGCTCTTGTTTTAGTCATGAGTGGAAATTTTACAGAACGTGGAGAATGTGCTATTATCGACAAATGGAAGAGATGTGAGATTGCACTTTGCCATGGAGTAGATCTAGTTTTAGAGCTTCCCTACCCTTTTTCTACTCAATCTGCAGATTTCTTTGCAGAAGGTGCTATTACCATACTGGAGAAAATGAAAGTAGAAAAAGTGATTTTTGGAAGTGAATCGAATGCATTAGATGATTTAGAAGTGATCGCAAGAACGCAACTGGATAACGAAGAGTTTGATCCACTTGTCAAGATTTATTCAAAAATGGGAAAAAACTATCCTACTGCTATTTCTCTTTCTGTTTTTGATTTAACTGGAAAGAGTGTAAATACTCCAAATGATTTATTAGGAGTTAGCTATTTAAAAGCTATTTATAAAAATCATTATTCTATTCAAGCGGAAACCATTCAACGAATTAATAATTATCATAAAAAAGAATTAGATGGTGAAATTTCTTCTGCGACTGCTATTCGAGAAGCTTTAAAAAAAGGAGAAGATGTCTCTTGTTCTGTTCCAAAAGATACTCTTCCCTATTTAGTAAATCTTCATTTTATGGAAGAATATTTTCCTATTTTAAAATATAAGATTATGACAACGGATGATCTATCTATTTATCAAACGGTAGAAGAAGGAATTGACAAAGTTCTAAAAAAAGAAATATCTTCTTCCACTTCTTATCAAGAATTTATTCAAAAAATAAAAAGCAAACGTTATACTTACAATAAAATCAGTAGGATGCTTCTTCATATTTTATGTGGCTTTACAAAAGATCTAGCTAATGAATTTACAAAAATTTCTTATATTCGAATTTTAGGATTTAATGAGATAGGAAGAGAATACTTAAATCAACAAAAGAAAGAAGTGGATGTTCCTATTATTAGTAAGATTACTAAGTATAAAGATCCTATGTTAGAGTTTGAAATGCAAACTACTAAGATTTATGATATTTTTAAAAATGATTGTATAGGAAAAGAAGAAAGAAAAATACTCTATCAAAGGAAAAACAACATCTCTTAAAGATGTTGTTTTTTTGTTTTAAGAATTACTTTCGTCTCTATCTTGACTGTATTGGACTAGAACTTCTCTTGGTTTAGAGTTTCCTGTTGCAGGACCAATAATACCATTCTCTTCTAGTTCATCAATCATTGTAGCAGCTTTGTTATAACCTATTTTAAATTTTCTTTGTAGTAAGGATGCTGAGGCTTTTTGTGTTTTTATGACAAAGTCTACTACTTGATCGTATAACTCATCGTCTCCGCTTGCTGGCTTAGAATTATCTTCAGACATTTCATCTGCTTCTTCTTTGGTCTCTTCCAATCTCATAAAATCATCACTATAAGAAGCTTCTTGCTGTTTCTTTGTAAAATCAATGATTCTTTCAATTTCTTCATCTGTTATGTAGGATCCTTGAATTCTAATTGGAGAATTTAGTCCAATTGGTAGGAAGAACATATCTCCTTTTCCTAATAGTTTTTCTGCTCCAATTTGATCTAATATGGTACGAGAATCGATTCCTGATCCTACAGCAAAAGCAATACGGGATGGAATATTTGCTTTAATAAGGCCCGTAATAACCTCAGTAGATGGTCTTTGGGTTGCAACAATCAAGTGAATTCCTGCTGCTCTTGCTTTTTGAGTAATTCTAAGAATCGAATCTTCTACTTCTTTGGCTGCAACCATCATTAAATCAGATAACTCATCAATAATGATAACGATATATGGCATTTTTTCTAGTTTTTCTTCTGGGTGAGACTTATTGTGTTTTTCTACATATTCATTATATCCTTCAATTTTTTTCGTACCTGTTGAACTAAACATATGATATCTTTTTTCCATTTCATTAACCATCTTCTGTAACAAAACGGCTGCTTGCTTTGGATCAGATACGACAGGACACATTAAATGTGGGATTCCATTATATACCGATAATTCTACGACTTTTGGATCTACCATTGCTAGTTTTACTTCATCTGGTTTAGCACGCATTAGAATAGAACAAATGATTCCATTTACGCAGACTGATTTACCAGAACCTGTCGTACCGGCAATTAGTAAGTGTGGCATTTTATTGATTTCACAAACTCCAATGTCTCCCATAATACTTTTTCCAAGTGGTACCATTAATTTTTGATCAAACGATTGCATCATAACCTTACTAGCCATAATTTCATAGAAACTAACACTAGCTGGTGAGTCATTAGCAAATTCTACTCCAACGGTATTCTTTCCTGGAATTGGCGCTTCGATACGAACATCTTTTTTGGATAAAGCTAAAGCAATTTCACGACTTAATGTCGTAATCTTATTTACTCTTGTTCCGCTGGCAATTTCCAATTCATATTGAGCAACGGTTGGGCCAATGTGTACTTCTACTACCTTTGCCATAACACCAAAACTTTTTAGTACTTCTTCTAGCTTTTGAATATTATTCTCAATTTGAGTATTATCCATAGAAGCATTCCTATTCTTTGGCTTGTTCAACAAATCAAGAGGTGGAAGCTTGTAGCTTGGATTTACTACTGGCATTGGAGTAATTGTAGAAGATGGCTCTTCTTTTACCACATCTTCTTGTGACTGAACACTTAATTTCTTTAATTCATCAATATTTTTAACGACTTGCTTATCGGATTCTTCTTCCAGATTACCGTTACTAATTTTAACTTTTTGTTTTTCTTCTTCCTCTTCTTCCTCTTCTAAACTTCTACGATGATTTTCCTTAGCATCACTAATTCTCTCTCTCATAAAATCTACAATAGAAAAACCTGTAAACAAACTGAATCCTACTACAATGAAGGTAATGGTAATGATTTGCATTCCTAGATAAGAAAATAAACTAGAGAATAATAAGGCAAAAACTCCTCCAATGATTCCACCACCAACTGAAATATTTTCTCCTAAAGCACCAGTTGACATCATGCTGTTGAAAGCTGTTACTAATTGTTTTAAAGTTTCTTTAAAAATTAGACTACTATTACCATCATTTTGAGAAACAAATTCCCAATGCATAAAAGATAGTACTCCAATTGCGAATAAATAGAAACCGAATAATTTCGTTGAGAAAAAGTCCGGCCATCTTTTTCGAAAGAAAGAGATTATACTAACGATAAGTAATAATAGTAGGAAAGCCATATATATAGAACCAGATAAGAACAAACTAAAAGAAGCTATGATCTTTCCTACTGGTCCTAGTTTTCCTATTCCTAAAATAGACATTAAAGCAAAAGCTATTGCATATAATTCTACTGATAATTCATTATTTTGACTTTTTTCTCTTCGTCTTTTCCTTTTTCCCATATGACACTCTCCTAATTTTATTATACTACAAAATCAAAAGAAAACGATACTCTATTCTTATCCATTTTATATTAATTATTATAACACTGTAAATGACAAAAAAAAAGAGCTTTATGCTCTTGATACGTATTTTCCGTCTGCTGTTGAAACAATAATGGTTTCTCCTTCTTCAATAAATAAAGGTACTCTTACCATTAATCCGGTCTCACATTCTGCATCTTTTAAGGCATTGGTTGTGGTATTTCCTTTTACAGCTGGTTCTGTATGAGTTACTACTAATTCGATTTTATCAGGTAAATCGATTCCTAGAATCTCTCCTTCATAACTAGTAATATAAACCTCTAAATTTTCTTTTAAAAGTTTTGCTTGTTCTCCAATTTTACTAGCAGGGATTTCTAGTTGTTCATAACTATCCATATTCATGAAATAATAAACATCACTCATATTGTATAGATATTGCATTAATTGTTTTTCAATATGAGCTGTTGCTACTTTTACGCCGGCATTAAATGTTTGTTCAAAAATTGCACCCGTTCTTAAATTTTTTAATTTTGCTTTCACAATTGCTGCCCCTTTTCCAGGTTTTACATGCTGAGTTTCCATAACAACATAGATGTTTCCATCATATTCAATTGTAATTCCATTTTTTAAATCATTTGTACTTATCATATTCTCTCCCCTAAAATAAGACTTTCCTTATTTTACTTCTTTTCCTTATGTACTGTGTGCTTTCTACATTTTGGACAGTATTTATTCATTTCAAGACGGTCTGTTGTATTCTTTACATTTTTTTGTTCTCTATAATTTTCTTCTTTACATTCACTACATACAAGAGTTTTGTATTGTCTATTTCCTGCTTTAGCCATAATATCCCTCCTTACACGTCTATCAGTATTATACCAGAATTTTTTTATTTTGCAAAAGATTTTTCAGGATAATTGGTATTTTTCGCTGTTTTTTAGTCGATTCCGTACATTTCCATATATTTATTGGTCACTTGTTGAGTAATTCGATAAGTTACTAAACTGGCATAATTGGTATTGGAATTGGGATGGGAAGAGTCTGGAGATGTTACTACAATACTCATTTTTGGGTTATCATAAGGAGCATATCCTATGAAAGAACTGGTAATCGTTTCTGTATCGATTCTTCCATCATTATTGGTATCAATAAAACTTTGAGAAGTTCCAGTCTTTCCTGCTGGTCTCATATTGGTACTCATGTATCCTACTCCATATCCTCCTGGAGAATTTAATACCGCAATAAAACCTTCTTTTACTCTTGCCATATATTGTGGTTCAGTAGGAATGGTATTTAATACTTTCCTTTCTACCGTTTTCTCTAGTTCTCCAATTTGATCATTACTAGATGAGGAATGCACTTCCTTTAGTAGATGAGGGGCTAGTCTTTCTCCTCCATTCGCAATCGTTGTGATATACTGAGATAATTGCATAGGAGTATAGGTTTCATATTGTCCCATTACAAAATCCAATAAGTTACCTGCTGCTTTGTCTTTAGAAGTATAACCACTACTTTCTACTGGTAAATCAATTTCTGTTGGTACTCCTAAGCCAAATGCATGATACATAGAGCGATAAGTATCAAAAGAAGACTGATTAAAGTTTAATCTCATTTCCCTGAAATATTCTTGACCGTTTACACGAATCGCAATCTTAAATTGATAAACGTTACTACTTTTTGCTAGGGCAGTAATATCATCAATGACTCCTAAGGTTGTAACGGAAGAACATTTTTCTGCTACTCCGGCTACTTTGATACATTCATCTAGCATTTTCTCTCCAATGTGAACTGCACCTGTATTATATCCCACAAGCATAGAAGCACCTTTTACGATACTTCCTGGTGTAATTGGGGAGGTTAGAATACTAATAGTATTGTCAATTACTTGATCCCCTACTATTTTCTTACCAGCCATGGCTAAAATTTCTCCTGTTTTAGGATCTTGAATGATTACGCTAGAATGATCATAATAATCTGTATTGGGTTCCGTTTTTGCTCTTCTGATTTGTTCTTCTAGAATTCTTTCTACTTCCTGTTGAAGGTGAATATCAATCGTTAGAACAATGTCTTTTCCTCTGCTACCTTCTTTAAGCAATTCAATTTCATGTGAATTCACTACTTCATAAACTGCTTTTTCTCCATGTAAGTATTCTTCATATTGTTTTTCAATATAACTAAGTCCTACTCTATCATTTAAGCTATATCCTTTTTCTAGATAATAATCTTTTAATTCAGCTGGAACTCCTTGTGTAGAAGTGGATACCGTTCCTAAAATACTTTTTAGACTGTCTCCATAAGGGTACACTCTTTCCCAATCCATTTTTGTAGAAAAGCCTTCTAGCAGTTCCATATTTTCTGATACATAAGCATATTCTTCATCCGTAGCGTCACTCTTGATTAGTTTTTCATCATAAGCATACCCTTTGTTCATTAAATAGAATAAGTATGCTATCTTTTGTTCTTCTTCTGAAAACTCTAATTTCTTTTCATCGATTCTTTGAATCTTTAATTCGTTTAATTCTTTCTCCGTAATTTTTCTTTGTTCAAATTTTTCTTGTTCCTTTTTAGTAATAAGCGAGTCGCAATATTCTCTTTCTTTAGCAAAATAGTATTCTCTTTTGTTCCTGTCTGTCAAACGATAGTATTCTACAGATATGTGTGGTGCTATTTTCTCTGCTTGCGCAATCATATCTTTATTACTTGTTCCTTTTTTCTTTTGATAAACAATTGTTTTTAGTGATTTATTATCTACTAAAATATTATAGTTTCGATCATAAATACGTCCTCGTGGGCTACTACTACCAGATACCGTTGAATAAGAAAGAGCTTCTAGTTTTTTGGCATATTTTTTTTGATCTAACATCATCACTTGAAAAGCTCTTGTTGTTACTACTAGAAAAAGAAGGATTGTGATAAAAAAGAAGAAAAAAAATCGGTGATGAATCGTCTTACTATAATTTAGTTTTTTCTTTCTCTTTTTCATACACTTCATCTCCTTCTATTAGTTTATCACATATTTTTCCACTTCATTCATATATTTTGATGGGTGATATTTATTTATCGTGAAATCATAAAAAAATATATTTCTCAATTAAGGCCAAATCATATTGAAGAATATGCAAAGAAGTATAATATTTTTCTGACAAAAGAAGAGATTTCTACTCTTTATAGCTTTATTCAAAAAAATTATTTGGCCTTGCTGGAAGAGGATACTTGCATTTTTCAATTAAAATCATTGATAAGAGAAGATCTTTTCCAGAAAATATATATTCTTTATCAAGAAAACAAGAAAAAATATTTATAAAAAAAGAACTCATCGAGTCCTTTTGTATTTTAGTCTGCTAAAGTACATTCATAATCAGCTGAAATCTTTGTAAGTTTTGTAGTAGTTGTTGCTGATGCACTTACATGACTCTTATTTACTTCTGCTGGAGAAGCTAAAGCAGTATCTCCTGTACCATTTCCTGCAACATCATTTAGTAATACACTATATTGAGTTACTCCACTTGCATCTTTTGTGAAGGTAACATAGCCATAAACATCTGCATTGCCCCAAGATGATTTTCCGCCTTTTTCCATTAATTGCAATGTTTGGTTTACGATATTTTCTGCATCGGTAATATCACTATCAACAGCTGCTGTTGAAGTTGCAATATAGAATACATAAGTTTTTCCACTTTCCTCTAAGGTCGTTACATAATTACCACTTGCATTTTTACACTTTAGTTGGTTAGCTAATTTATAATTACCGATTGACTCAGTATAAGCAGCAACTGTTGTTGTAAAAACATCTCTCTTAGAGTTTTCCATGATTTTTCCATATGCTGTTACAGCACCCCACATTAAAACACCCATGATAACGATAACAGCAAGTAATTCTATTAATGTAAAACCTTTCTTATTTTTCATTTTTGTTACACATCCTTTCTTCATTATTCTAAGAAAATTCTAACATCAACATTTTCTTTTTGCAATAGCTTTTCATATACTTTACACTACTTTTTACGAGCGTAATATTTTTTAATTCCACCTGGACAAACACTGGCTAAAGAGCTTTCTAAACTTTGCGTACTACTATCTTCTTCATCGCTAAGACCTAAAATTAGATCTTCTGTTTTGTTGGAAATATCACTTTTTTTCAAATCTTCCAAATCTGCTTCTACTTTTAGTTTTAAGCCAGCCGTTCCTTCTGTAGATATTTCTACTAACTGTACATAATAAACCCATTTTGATGTGTTAGATCCAGTAGATTCTTTTTTATAGACAACAAAGGAATCAAAATCTTGATACTTTCCTCCATTAGGACCTGCTTTCATTTCATTATTCGTGTCTAGGTAGTCCAATGTAAAAACAACGCATTTGTTCACTTCTGGCTTTTCTAGTTCACTATTACTACTATTTTTAGAAATATAGTTCTTAGCAATCTCTATTAGATTTTCTGAATCATTCTTCCATTTATTTAATCTTTGATTTTTTAGAAGTCCTGAAATATTAGGAATGGTTACTACCATTAAAACTCCTAAAACTATTAACATGACTAATAATTCTACTAACGTAAAACCTTTCTTCTTCATTACTATCACCTCAATTATTTACATTATAGCACTATTTTAGCATTTTTTTCATATTTTTTAATTCTAATCTACTTTTCGAAGTATACATATCTTCGCTAAAAAGATGATCATAACGAAATAAGACAAAGCCTTGATAGTGATCTAAATTTCTAGATAAAAGGATTTCTCGCATGATGATATCGTCATTTTCTAGCCACTCTTTTGCACCTTCTTTGGCATAGGTATCTTCCTTACCCACTTTATAAAAAGCAAGAGCTACATATAATGGCATATCTTTGCTTTTTAATAAGTCATTCCATTGTTCTGCAACTTTTACATATCCTTGAGTACTATGATAAAAGCCATAGTAAATTTGAGGAATTAGAAAATCAACTGATTGATCTTCTATCCATTTTTTGACATCAGCATCATGTTTTTCATAATTGTTTTCTATGTTTCCGTCTGGAGATACTCCGAATGGAATACCTTTTTCTTGGCACCTTTTATGAATCTTTTCAATTAATTGATTGACAATTTTTAAGTGATATTCTTTTTTAGTAATGTTTGGATTACTTTTCTGATATGTTTCATAGTCTCTTTGATCGATATCTTCATTCGGATAAAAATAATCATCGAATATCAGTCCATCTATTTTATAAGATAATACTTCTTTTACTCCTTCTATAATTAGATCTTCTACTTCCGGCTTGGACGGATTCCAGTATATTCCATTTTGAATGTAAATGGTATCCGTATTCAAATATTGGTAAGCTGGAGATTGATTAGTAATGGTAGATGTGTCTGATGTCGTTCGAATACGATATGGATTAATCCAAGCAATTAGGGAAAGATCTTTTTCCTGACATTTTTTTAAAAAGTATTCTAAAATGTCAAAAGTCTTTTCCCCTTCTCTTTCGCTTACATGCAAACTAAAAGGATAGATGTTAGAAAAATACATTGCATCGGCATTGGCTCTTACTTGGAGAATAATGGTATTTAGTTTTAAATCGTGAATATTTTGAATCATTTGATCAATATTCTTCTTAGCTATTTCTTCTTTCTTGCCTTTTAATTGTTCTGAGAGTTCAATATAACTAATAAACACTCCTCTTAATTCTTCCTCTTTCTTTTCTTCTTTTTGATTTAGAACGATTAATAAAAGGAATATGCTAACCATCACCAACATTATTTTTTTCATTTTATCACCATATTTATTTTAAGTGGATAAGGATGAAATTTTTGTCACTTTATTTGACTATTAGTAATAATATACAGACTCTTATTTCGATAAAAAGCATAAAAAATCTCTTCTTGTTTGATTTGTTGCTTTTTTAATTCTTCTTCTAACCATTTATTCGTACGATTAATTTCTTTTAATACTTTTTTATTTATTTCTCCATCCAAGATGAGTGGAAGAGGGTATTCTCCGTTTGGATCTTCTTCTCTTTTAAAAATAGATAATTTCCCACTTGTTTCTAATAATGCATAATCAATCTCTTCAATGGATTTGATAGAGTTCATTCTTAATTGTGCTAATAAATCATCTAAATTGTATCGCTGTTTTTTCATTTCTTGAAAATTAACTTTTCCATGTGAAATAATCATAGAGGGAACTCCTTCTATCATATTTCTAGCTCTTCTATTTTTCATCGAGAAATGAGAAATCAGAATTTCTATTCCTACTAAAAATAAAATGGGTAATAAAGACAAGAAAATGCTTTTATCATAATTTTCTATTGATATTGCAACAATTTCTGCCATAAAAATAGATACTATAAAATCCATGATAGATAATTCTCCCATTTCTCTTTTTCCCATAATTCGATAAGCAATCGCAATAATGGTATAAAAAAGAAAACTTCTCCATACAACGATTACATATTTCATAGTATCACCATTCTTATTATGGCTTTAACATATTTCTTTATACTTTGCATAAGATGTATTGAGGTGAAGTTATGACTTATTTAAAATCATTCTTTTTACAAATGGGAGAAATTCTTTTATTATTTTTGTTACTTAGTATTCTCTATTACTTTGATATTATTAACGAAAAAACTTACGCTATTGGAAAATTTATTTCCTTATTCTTGAGTGTTTGTTATCATGCTTTTATGCTTGGGAAAAAGGCAAAGAATATGGGCTATCTAATAGGAGCTAAATATGGATTATTTCTTATTATATGTTTTCTCATTCCTAGTATTTTCCTATCCACTTTTTCTTTAAAAACTTTATTCTATTATGGACTTATTCTCTCTACTTCTATTCTAAGTAGTATGTTTGGTATTGGTTTTTCCAAAAAAAATAGTCCGTAAATACAGACTATTTTAGTTTTCTTTGCTTTCTACTAAGCATTATTGTAAGAAATAAAATGAAAATAAGTATCAAGAATGCAAGTACAATATTGGTATTTTCCTTTTTTTCTAGTTCTATTACTTTGTCTTCATCACTGATTAAGAAAAGAGAGTTTTCAACATAATCACAATTATCATCTGCAAAGCAATGAATCTTTCCAACAAAATATAAAACATCATCCACTACCATAAAGTCTTTTATTTCATAATATGAATTAGGTATTTTTTTTACCTTTTTTTCATATAGTCCTTCCTGATCTAAGGTAATGACTTCATAGCTTTTATCTACTTGATTTTGATAGCAAAAGAAAAATTTGTTTTCTTTATAAAATAAATTTATTCTGTGTTCATGATTGATTGGTATTTCTCCAATAGATTCCCAAATTAAATTTCCTTCTTCATCATATTGGTTTAGAAAATAGCTATATGCCTCTTGTTCTACTTTTACATCAGGAGTTAGGCCATATATCAAAAGCATATTTCCCACTGTCATTAAAGAAGAATCTTGATTTTGTAAATTAGGAATAATCGTAGTCGGATTTTCTCCATCGATTGTTGTACGAATAACACTTTTTTCACTTTCTTTTTGAGTCATAATCATGTAACTAGTTGGTGTCTCTTCTTGATAAAGAATTGCAATATCTTCCAATTCTTGGTCTTGTACTTTTGACCAAAGCAAGTCACATTCTAAGTTATAATGAATCAAAAATGATCCTTGTTCCGTACTTTCTGTAATAGCAATATAACCTTCTGCTTTTCCATCAATAGAGATAGGAAGAATCTTTTTGATTTTGGGAAAAGGAGTTTCTTTCTCGGATAATAGTTCGCCATTCATGCTGACTTTAAAAAACATAGTTTTCTCTTCTTTTGTTTCTTCGTCTTCCTTTGCCACAATCAACAAGTATCCATCCACTTGGCCTTCTTCATTATATGTGTAATCTAGGTCTAGCATTTTGGCCTCAACTTCATCTTCATGGGCATATGTCCAAGACTTCTCTCCATTTTTCTTGTATTTGATCAGAATAAATTGTGTTCTTTCTTCCTCTTCTTCCCCTTCTTCTTGAAAATTACCACCTACTAAAATTCCATCTTTTATTCCATTTTCGTCGTAACTTTCTTCTAGATGTGTAAATTCTTCTTTTGAATACTTATGAAGGGAATAAGCAATGTTTTTTGCAGATGGATAAAAAGAAGGATAAAAAAGAAAAACAACTGTGAATACTATCCAAACTAATTTTTTCATATTCTTACCCTTTCTCATCTATATATTATTTTCAATGAAAAAGACTATTTCTTAGTCTTTTGTTTCTTCTTTTATCATTTTTATTTTTTTCTTTGTTCGATAACGTAGAAGAAAGTAGTTTTTTGGTAAAAGATTATAAAGAATTTCTAATCGTTCTTGTTCCCTCTTATAGTATTTTTGAAAAAGATTTCCCTTATTTTGCAATAACATAGGTCCGAAGAAATATTCCTTTTTGGTATACCTTTTCTTGCCTTTTGCGAAAACAATAATTTGATATATGAAATGACTATCTTCGACTAATTCTTCTTGCTCTATGTAGAAGTTTTTCTTACATAAATACTCTTTAAGATCTTGTTGATAATTATTGGGACTTAAAATAAATGTTTCTATTCTAGGTAGAATCTGTTTAGATTCTTCTAAAATCTCTATCATACTTCTTCCGCCCATACCAGAAATAATAACTGTATCGATTCCTTCGCTGTATGTCGTTAGACCCCTACCTAGTCTAGTTTCTATTTCTTTTTCTAGATGTTCCTTTTTAATATTTTCCTTAGCTTGATTCAGCGGACCCTCTGCGATATCGGAAGCAATTGCTTTAATATTTTTCCCTCTTTTGGTCAAATAGATATCTAGCATAGCATGATCACAACCAACATCTAGGCAACAAGTGTTTTCTTTGACCAAATCCCCTATCTTCTTTAATCTATTATTTATTTTCATTAATCTGTTAAAAAGTCCTTTAACTTACGGGAACGAGATGGGTGACGCAATTTACGAAGTGCTTTGGCTTCTATTTGACGAATTCTCTCTCTGGTAACACCAAAAATCTGTCCTACTTCTTCTAGAGTTCTACATTGTCCGTCATCTAATCCAAAACGTAAGCGTAATACTTTCTCTTCTCTTTCTGTTAGGGTAGATAAAACTCCTCTTAGTTCTTCTTTTAACATTTCAACTGTTGCGTATTCTTCTGGACCCATTGTTCTTTCATCCTTAATGAAATCACCTAAGTGAGAATCGTCTTCTTCACCAATTGGTGTTTCTAGAGATACTGGATCTTGGGAAATCTTATATACTTCTCTTACTTTATCTACACTGATTCCTAGTTTTTTAGCGATTTCCTCATCAGTTGGTTCCCTATTTAACTCTTGGGTTAATTGTCTTTGTACACGTGCCAATTTGTTGATAGTTTCTACCATATGAACTGGTACACGAATCGTTCTTGCTTGATCGGCAATAGCACGAGTAATAGCTTGACGAATCCACCAAGTTGCGTATGTTGAAAACTTGTATCCTTTCGTTGGATCAAATTTATCTACTGCTTTCATTAGACCAATGTTGCCTTCTTGGATTAAATCCAAGAATAACATTCCACGTCCTACATAACGTTTTGCAATACTAACAACCAAACGTAAATTAGATTCTGCTAAGATTCTTTTAGCTTCTTCATCGCCTTCTACAGCACGTTGTGCATACTCAAATTCTTCATCAGAAGTTAACAAGTTAATGCGTCCAATTTCTTTTAAATACATACGAACTGGGTCATTGATTTTTACATCTTTTGATAGCGTTAAGTTTTCTACAGAAATATCATCTGTAATCTCTTCTATATCCGTTTCCTCTGTTCCATCTTCTGATACAATATCGATAGATGCTTCTACTAAGATATTATATAATTCGTCTAAAGTATCACTATCAATATCCAATCCTTTTAATTGATCAGCTAACTGTTCATAGGTTACGTATCCTTGTTTCTTTCCAAGTTCTAGTAATTGGGCTTTTCTTTCATCAAGAGTTTTGATTTCTTCTATCATTTTTCACTATCTCCTAACCTTAACTTTCTAATCTTTTCTACTATTATAGCTTGTTCTATAGGATCCATTTCTTTTTTCATTAAATTGGTGAGTCTCTTAATTTCTTCCTTTTGATTATACTCTCTTGCTACTTTAAAATAGAGAAAAAGCTCATCTTTATTGGTCGTCTCTAAATAAGAACTAGCTAAAATACTATTTAGAAATTCTACTATATTTTCTTTTTCTTGAACATAAGTATAAAAATCTGCTATATTGATTGTTCCATATTTCTTGTAATAATAGATAATTTCATTACAAGTAGCTCTCATTACTTCGGTTGGAAAAACTAGTTGTTCTTTTTCTACTTGGGTAATCATCCAATCATTATTTAACATGAAATAAATAATTTGTTCAAAAGCTTTTTTATACTTATCTTTTTTTTCTTCTTTCTTTGGTAAATTTACTGTTTCTGTTTTTGGAATGTCTTTCTTTTCAGTTAAAAGACTATTCATACGCATTTCCAGTGTATTATATCCTATATCAAATTCATTTGCAAGCCTTTTTAATATGAGTTCCCGACGAATCGTATCCTCTATTTTTACGGTTTCTTGTAACACGCGATTAATGTATTCTGCTTTTTCTTCATCAGAATGAAAATCTACTTTTTCTTTTAACTTTTGAATTTTAAAATCTGAAAAAGGAATGGCTGAATCTACTAGGTTTTCAAAGCGTTCTTTCCCGTTTTTTAAAATATAACTATCTGGATCTTCTGGATTAGGAAGAGCTACTACTTTAGCCTCGATTCCTTGAGCTAAAAGTGTATCTCCGATACTTAAAGTTGCGTGCTGTCCTGGGTCATCTCCGTCTAGACATAGAATAATATGATTAGATAATCTCTTGATTAAAGCGATTTGTTCTTTAGTTAGTGCTGTTCCCATCAAAGCTACGGTATTACGAATTCCGATGGTACTTGCACGAATAACATCCATGAAGCCTTCCATTATGATAACCGATTTTTCTTTGCGACATTCTTCTTTGGCTATGTGGTAATGATAAAGATTCTCCCCCTTTTTGAAAATCTCTGTCTCTTTTGTGTTCAAATATTTGTTTTGATCACTATTATCATAGATTCTTCCACTAAATCCTACCACTTTACCAAATGTATCATATAATGGAAACATAATTCGATTTCTATAAATATCGTAGTTATCATTAGATAATCCCATTCGGTTTAGACTAATCAAATCATATTTTTTACTAGTTAATAGTTTGGTTAAGTCATCTCTAGATTCTAGAGATAAACCAATTCCAAATTCTTTGATAACTTCTTCATCAATTTTTCTTTTAGATAAGTACTCTCTTGCCTGTTTTCCAATATTACTATTTAGATTATTTTGAAAATACTTTAGTGAGAAATCATAAGCTGCATACCAAGAATCATATTTTGATGTTTTTCTTGTAACAGATATGCCACTTGTACTAATTCCTACACGATCTCCTAAGTATTTTAGAACTTCTTTATAATCCATATGTTCATAGTTCATCAAAAAAGTAAAAACATTTCCGGTTGCATGGCAAGAAAAGCAAGTATAAATCTGTTTTTCCCTAGAAACGCTCATAGACGGATGAGTATCTTCATGAAATGGACAAACACCAAAAAAATTCTTTCCTCTAGCCGTTAAAGGAATTCTTTCACCGATGATATCAACGATATCTACTTTACTACGAATTTTATTGGCAATATCGTTGTCCATTTTCATCCCACCCTCCATACATCTATTTATTCTAGCATATCTTTTTTTGTTTTGCTACTACTAAACGGGGATATTCTCATTTTCTAAAAAAAGAAAAAACAGGGTAATTTTTCACGGCTCTAGAATTTCTGGTGTGAAGTAAAATTTGACATAATCGTTGTAATATAAAGAAAAAATAGGCTTTAAATATATAAAAAATATTTAACCTATTTTTTTCTACTTTTTTAGCTCTTTTTAGGTACTTATAAAAATATG
>JAFRIU010000021.1 GCA_017432645.1 Bacilli bacterium | reverse complement strand
GTGGCAATTACAAAATGATGGAGAAGCATCTAAAGCATTTATAGGAGAAAATCCTGAGTTATTAAACAATAAGTTGTATCAAGATCAAATTATTAATTTAGGAAATTAGTTATATATTAATCTGTTCGCAATAGGTTGCTATTGCGAACACCTTAACGTGATAAATTAAATTGTAAGTTCTATTCCTCTACTCTTTTTTAAAATATGATTCAAAGATATTGATTAAATCAAATACAAGCGTTATAATTAATATATCAAATACAAATGAATTTTGTTATGTGAAGTGTGTTACATCCTTGTAGCAATTGCTCCATTTGAAAATAGGTTACGGTGCAATGTATCGTAACTTTTTTATTTTATTTGTAATGTATACTATTGACTACAATTATACATAATGATATATTGTATGCAGGTGATAACAATGTTAAAGAAAGAAATATTAGAACAAGACAAAGAAACAATGGAATTAGAGTATGATCTAATTTGCGATTTTATTAAATTAAGGCACGAATTAGGACTTACTCAACAACAGATGGCCGATGAAGCTGGAGTTATTAGAGAACTAATCGCTATTTTAGAAACTAGAAAGAAAACTCCACAAATAACTACACTTATTAAACTGCTTAAACCATTTGGCTATACAATTGGGATAAAAAAAATAGAAAAGGATGATAATAATGAATCAAGATAAAATGCATCTAGTTAATAAACTATTTAATAATGAAACCATAAGAACTGTATGGGATAATGAACAAGAGAAATATTTTATAAGTGTTGTTGATATTGTTAGAATTTTAACTGATAGTGATAATCCACAAGTATATTGGCGAGTCATGAAAAAAAGATTAAAAGATGAGGGAAATGAAACCGTTACAAATTGTAACGCTTTGAAACTAAAAGCCCAAGATGGTAAATATCGTATGACTGATGTTGTTGATATTGAAGGAATGTTTAGAATTATTGAGTCTATTCCTAGTAAGAATGCAGAACCTATAAAACAATGGCTAGCTCATTTAGGAAAAGAAAGAATAGATGAAACATTTGATCCGTCAATAACGGTTCAAAGAGCAATCGATACTTATAGAGCAAAAGGGTACCCAGAAGAGTGGATTATTAAAAGAATAAAAGGTATTCAAGATAGAAAGAAACTAACTGATACTTGGAATGAACATGGAGTATTAACGGAAAAAGAATATGCGATACTCACAAATGAAATTTATAAAGAATGGTCAGGTTTTACTGCTAAAGAATACAAGAATTATAAGGGATTAAGAAAAGAATCTCTAAGAGATAATATGTCCGATATCGAAGTTGCATTAGCCGATTTAGGAGAAATAGCTACAAGAGAGCTTGCAAAGAAAAAGAATCCAAATGGATTAGAAGAGAATAGAAAAATAGCAAGAAAAGGAGGCAATGTTTCTAAAGTAGCTAGAAATCAACTTGAATCAGAATTAAATGAATCAGTTATATCAAAAGATAATTATTTAAATTATGAATATAAAAATAAGAAAGAAATAGAGAATAAATAGTAATATTGTTATAATAGGAGATTGGTTAATAAATCTAATCTTGTGGTAGTTGAAAGAACATTCGCCTACTGCTCCATTGTTGATATATAAATCTATCGAAAGATAGATTTTTTTATGTGTTATAATAGTTCTAATAAGAAAGTAGGTAATAAAATGAATCGACCGAAAAATAAAATTTCAAAAGAAAACTTTTTAAAACTAAATGAAGATGACATAATGTTTATTACTAATCCTGGCAGAATGGGAGATGAAGATGGTTCAACATTCGTCGTGAAAGAAGGAAATAAACTAGTGATATATAGAATAGATGGATGGATGTATTATAATAAAGACCTAAATGATGATAAATTTATTTCATTAGATGATGCCGCAAAACAATTTCCAAAATGGATGGAAACATGGAAAAATAACAATAATGAAAATGATAAAGAAAAATATAAATATTTATATATGGGATTTGGAAACGGACTAAGTGTTGATTATTCTATCTACAATGATTTTGAACCATTTTTAAGCAAATCGGTAAAAGAGTATCTAAAAGATAAAAAAGGAGAAAAAGAAAGTCTTAAATATGCAGCAATATATAACGTATGGGAAAAAGCGCTGATAGAAATGATGAAAGAGAAAAGAATGTAGAAATCACTTACTATTTCATAAAAAACGAACTAGACATAGACTAGTTCGTTTTATATTTTATTATTTCCCCTATGTTTAGTTCTCGTTTTGATGAAAAATTTGATAACCATCTTCAGAAAATTTTTTCATAATATCATCTAAATCAGGATAATGTCCCTTCTCCAATAACTCTCTATAGCCAGAATAAACATTATGAAACCGATCAGAATCTTCAATTTCTGTTTCTTTATCATAAGGAATACTTTCAAATTGAAAACCAATGGGAGCATTTTCTCTATCATTTAGATTCCCTTGCAAGACTAAGTAATGAGCATTAGATATTTCTTTCATAGAATTGTATCCATCTTCCAAAACAGCACATCCAGAACAACCAACACTACCACAATTCATTAAAGTCTTACCATAAATTTTCTCTAAAAAATGATAATGAATATGTCCATAAACAACAATATCCGCAACTTCCTTAGAATGAACATTATCAGGACAAAACAAATCATATTTTTTTCGAAAATCTAATTCATAATTGGTTAAAGTTGGATAAGGATCATTCATAGAAGAATGAAATAATCTAACAAGGTTTCCACTCAAATAAAATTCTGTAAAAAGCGGTAAGTTATGAAAAAAATCAATATCTTCTTTAGTCAAAAGACTTTGATAATATTTTATTCTTTGATACTCCTCAGCATCGTCTCTAAACTTTTCTGGATCATCACAAAAACGATCATCCACATTACCCATTAGTACAACATTACATTTAGAACGAATTAAATCAATGCACTTCCTAGAATTAACACCTTTTCCAATAATATCACCCAAACAAATGATATAGGAAATTCCTTTTTTTTGAATATCATTCATGACAGCCAACAATGCTTGATAATTACCATGAACATCGCTAATAACAGCTATCTTAGTATCTTTTACAACTTCTCCATCCATACTAATTCTCCTTCTTCAAAAAATATCTAACAATATAACTGGCAATTAAAAGTCCAGCACTGGCAGGAACAAAAGCACTGCTTCCAGGAGTCCTCTCATGATTCTTAATTGGCGCCTCAGATGAAGACAATACCATCACTTTTTGAGAAATTCGCTCATCCTTAACAAATTTACGAATCATTCTAGCTAAAGGATCATTACTAGTCTTGCGAATATCTACAATTTCTAACTGAGAAGGATCTAAACGATTACCCGTGCCCATACTAGAAACAAATGGAATATTTCTCAACAAACATTCACGAATAACTGCCTTCTTAGTCGTAGTAGTATCACAAGCATCTACTAAAAAATCAAAAGGAAAAGCAAACAATTCCTCTATATTATCAGGAAGAATAAAAGTATCCATCTTCAAAACTTTACAATCAGGATGAATCGCATGAATTCTTTCTTCCAAAACATCTATCTTTTTTTGTCCAATAGTAGAAGTTAATGCAATAATTTGTCGATTGATATTCATCTCCTCTACCAGGTCGTAATCTACTAAAATGATGGATCCAATATTACTTCTAGCCAAAGCTTCTACTACATAACCCCCTACACCGCCACAACCTAAAACAAGTACCGTCTTATGTTGTAAATTTTTCAATTGTTCTTCTCCAATAATTTTCATGAAACGATCAAATCGACCCATAAAATACCTTCTCTCTACAAACAAAAAAATCAGAAATGGGCGTCTTGGACAAACGATAAAACCTAATCTTATGACTAGGTGGGTGTTCATACGTTATCTTCAGGATCCTTAATTTCTTAAGTTTTCAACACCAATAACTGTTCCAAACTCCCATATCGTTACTTTAGTCGGTTTTATATGTGTCTGTTCGCACCTTTCTGACAATTCCATTATACTATAAATCAGTAGAAAAACTCAATCAATTTTAACAATATAACAAATCATTCATACATTATCATAGGTGATAAGTATGTATTATAAGACAGACAAAATCAGTCTTTATTATGAAAAATTTGGGTCTAATAAAAAAAGCATTCTCATCCTCCCTGGTTGGGGAGAAAATAGGAAAACATTCTATTCCATAATAAATGAATTCCAAGAAAATTTTTCGATCTATATTATCGATTACCCAGGATTTGGAAATACTCCACTACCAAAAGAAGAATGGCATATAAAAGATTATGCAGATATTATAAAATCATTCCTCTGGGATAATCATATCTACAATCCTATTATCATAGCACATTCATTTGGAGGAAGAATCACAGCCTATCTAGTAGGAAAATATCAAATAAAAGTAAGTAAAATTATTTTAATAGATGTCGCTGGTATTAAAAGAAGAAAAAAAATAACTCTATTTTTTAAAGAAAAAATATATAAACTATTAAAAAAAGCATCTTATCTACTTCCTAAAATAAAACAAGAAGAGATAAGACAAAAACTACTTTTCCACTTTGCTTCAAAAGATTATACAAGTATTCCACAGTGCATGAGGAAAACTTTCCAAAACATCATAAAAGAAGATCTTAGAAAATACTACAAAAAAATAACAGCGGAAACACTCATCATTTGGGGAGAAAAAGATATAGAAACACCATTAAAAGATGGGCGTTATCTAAACAAAAAAATAAAAAATGCTGCCCTAATTATCTATAAAAATGCAGGACACTTTTCATATTTAAATAATTCCTATCTAACAATAGAAATTATAAGACGATTTATTTTATAAAATATGATATGATAGAAAAAAGGAGTAACGTATGAATAAGAGTAAAAAAAGAAATGATTATCTAAGTTGGGATGAATACTTCATGAGTATTGCTAAACTAACAGCAGGAAGAAGTAAAGATCCTAATACTCAAGTAGGAGCTTGCATTGTTAGTAAAGATAACAGAGTCCTATCTACAGGATATAATGGAGCCCCAAATCACTATGAAGATGACATTTTTCCATGGGATCGAGAAGGATCCCCATTAGAAACAAAATATTTATTTGTTTGTCATGCAGAAGCAAATGCTATTGATAACTTTAGAGGCTATAAAAAAGAGTTTGAAGGAGCAAGAATTTATGTAGACTTATTTCCATGCAATGAATGTGCAAAAAAAATCATTCAAAATGGAATCAAAGAAGTCATATATCTTTCTGATAAATATGCAAATACCGATTCTACAATTGCCTCAAAAAAACTATTTGATACATGTGGTGTAACCTATCGAAAAATGGAAACAGAAAAGCACAAAAATTTAAGTATTACTCTAGAAGCCGATAAAGCAATAAAATATTCTTCCAAATAAAAATACTGATTTCTCAGTATTTTTTTATTCCGTTATTATTTCTGGTTCTGAATACTCTTTTCCTTGCAAATCAACAAGAGCCTTTTGAATTGTTAAATTATTTTGCAAAATACCATTTTTAGAATCAGCAATCCTTTCATTTTCTTCAATTGCGGTAATGTTATCAAAACCATCAATAACCTTTCCAAAAGCAGCATAATTGCCATCCAAATGAGAAGCCGTACCTAAACAAATAAAGAACTGACTACCAGCGGTATCAAAAGCAGTAGCTCTTGCCATAGATACAACCCATTTTTCATGTAATAAATTGTTTTCAAAACCATTACTAGTAAATTCACCTTTAATAGAGTATCCAGGTCCACCATTTCCAGTACCATCAGGATCTCCACCTTGTAAAACAAAACCAGGCATCAAGCGATGAAAAGTATTTTGATCATAAAAACCTTTCTTTACAAGAGATATAAAATTAGAAACCGTATTCGGAGCGATTTCCGGATAAAGCTCCATAACAATAGAACCATAATTCTTTACATAAAGAGCAACAACAGGATTATCTGTTTCATATGAAAGATCCGCTTCATTTCCTTCTACCTCATAATCAATCCCCAATAAATCTTCCTGAATTACAGTTTCCTTCGACGGAACTAAACAAACCAAAACAATCAATACAATTACTAATAAAACAAAAATAATTTTTTCTTTCATACTTTTCTACCTTCCTCAAAAACGAATATATCATAAAAAAACTTTTATTCCAATATTTTTATACGAAGAAAAATATGATAGAATAAAGTTGGTGATACTATGACAAGAGAAGAATTAAATGAAGAAGTGCAAAAAGAAATAGAAGAAGATGAAAAAAAGAAAAAGTGGAAAAACAGAATAAAATTCTTAGTAAAGCTTCTTGTTTTTCTTACAATCTTTTTTCTATGCTTTTATACATACACAACTTATATCTCAACAGTAAAAATAAAAGTAAGAGAATACCGCATTACTTCCAATAAAATTCCTTCTTCTTTCAACAGCTTAAAAATGATTCAATTTAGTGACCTACACTTTGGAACAACCATGTTCCTAGAAGACCTACAAAAAGTAAAAAAACTATCTAATGAAAGAAAACCAGATCTTGTTGTTTTTACAGGAGATCTCATACATAAAAAATATACACTAACTTCAGAAGAACAGGAAAAAATGATTCAAGAACTAAAAGATATGACTGCTACTCTTGGAAAATACGCTATTTTAGGAGATGAAGATAACGAAGAACTCGCAACAATCTTCAATCAAAGTGATTTTATTCTTCTAAACAATGACTACGACATACTTTATCAAAAAGACAACAATCCTATTCTATTAATCGGATTATCAGCCGGAAAAAACATGGATATGGAAAAAGCTTATCGTTATTTCCATGAAGAGAATCACTTAGAAAATATTTATACCATAACCCTTGTTCATGAACCAGATGAGGTAGATAATATTTTAAATAATTACCAAACCGATCTATTCCTAGCTGGTCACTCTCATAATGGAAACATTAGAATACCTTTCCTAAAAAAAGCCCTTCATAAAACTTCAGGAGCAAAAAAATATGATCAAGATTACTATGAAATAGGACAATCAGAATTATTTATTTCAAGTGGTTTAGGGACAAAAAAAGGAATCAGACTTTTCTGTAGACCATCCATTAATTTTTACCGTTTATCAAATTCTGAATAAAGAGAGACTTCTCTCTTTATTTTTTTCTTCTATTCCAAAGAAAATCCCATGCTTTCTGAAAAGTGGATTTTTTCCTCTGAATCCTCTTTTCTTCATAAATATCTAAAGAACCAATTTCTTTTCCTTTTAAATAAATCTTAATCATTCCTGCTTTCTGATTCTTGGTAGTAGGATAGAGCTTTACCAAAGTGGTGACATTATCCACCTCTTCCTTCGAAAGCAAATATGAAAAAGACTTTTTTAAATATAATTCTTTCGAACTAAACGTTCTCTCAATAAAAAAATTCTTAGCATCAATAATTAAATAATAATCATATAAAGAAAAATATTTTTCATATAAACGGCGATGATTCTCATAAATAGAATCATCATCTAAAGAAACAATAGTAAACGTTTTTTTGTCTTTTCTAGCATAAGAGACCAAAGATTTCCCCGCTTTAGGAGTATACCCATTTTTTCCTCCTATACAATTATTGTATTGACGAATAAGACTCATTCGATTATTCCAAACATAGGTTTTCAAAGAAGAAGTAGCAACGTATTTCTTAGTAGAAATAATTTCACGATAAACAGAATTCTGATAAGCATATCGACTAAGAAGAGCCATATCATAAGCTGTAGAATAATTAACAGAAACATCATCTAAACCATGAGGATTAGCAAAAACTGTATGATTCATTCCTATCTCAATTGCCTTTTCATTCATCTTTTGAATGAAATTTTCTTCTCCTAAAGTATGAACAGCTAAAACAATGGCTGCATCATTTCCACTACGTAACATCAAGCCATATAGTAAATCTTTAACACTTAGTTCTTCTCCTACTTCTATATAAATATTCGTACCATACATGGAAAGCACTTCTTCTCCAACCTTTATCTTTTGATCTAAATTAGAATTTTCTAACACAATAATACAAGTCATAATTTTAGTAGTAGAAGCAATTAACTCTCTATTATTCATATTTTCACTAGCAATAATTCTTCCAGAATCTAAGTCCATCACGACATATCCATAGGCATATACACGAGGAATTAAAAGAAAAAAGCATAAAAAAAACAACAAGAGTTTTTTGATATACATCACCTACTTATGTATATGAAAACTTTTGTTGTTTATTCATTAATGAAATACAAGATATAGAATAACACCAATAATGAAAACAGAAATCACTACAGAAAAAACAACGATAGTACCATAGCCATTAGAATTAGTATCTCTTGGTTGGTAAACATAAGCTTTACCTTCATTCTCTTTTCCGACTTCAGCCTCTTCAGTATTTTTATGTGCCTCATCATCATGAATCATTTCTTCTACCTCACCATGAGACGAAACTTCTGTCTTTTCCTCTTTCTCTTCATGTGATTCAACAGAATCTTCAACAGGAGGAGTAAAACCTTCATCTACAGCATTCTGAGTCGCTTGATAATTTTCATCTGCTGGAGCCATATCCATTATTTCTCCATCTACCAATGAAACTTCACCAATACGATCCTGATTATCTCTATAAATGAATTCTTCTAAATTAATGCATGAAATTCTATCAGCCACTAATAACTCTATCAAATACTTAAACTTCTTTAAGTCTTGCTCTCGATCCATGCTATCAACCACACCATGAAGATAAGCAAGATCTTTTTTATCATACCATTTTAATTCAATGTCTTTACTATTTCTTTCATCCATTAAAGTGCTCTCTGCACTACTTTCTTGAGAATCCCCTTTCTCTTTCTGCAAGTCTTCTAAATATTCCTTTACATTTTTTCCATCAGAATCAACCCTCAAAAAAAGCATACGATTTAATTTATTACTATAAAAAGAAAGGATTTCATGCCCATTACTCAAATATCGATGATCGATTTTTGTAACATCTACACCATGTGCCTCAGCAAGTAGTTCATCAACATTCTTCTCTTCTAAACTTTTATTAAAAAAATCTTCTACTTTTCTACATCTTTCTTCTTTAGATGATGACGCACCTATATCATACAGCAAATCCTTTATAGTTCGATCTTGTTCTGCTAAAGCTTTTAATTGTTGAAGAACAGAAAAATCATTTTCTGAATATTGATATTCTTGATTCTCTCCAGCATGTTCCGCCTTCCGATCTAAGATTTCAATGAATTGAATAAAGAGTTCCTCCTTCATATTCATACACCACCTATTATAATAATAAAAGATAATAGAATAAATTTCAAGATATAATAATAAAGATAATTGCTTTCCACCTGTTCCTATGATAGAATGTACACAGATGGAAAAGAGGAAGAGAATATGGTAGATAATAAAAAAATGGTAGAAAAAATCACTTCACGTGAAGAAGATTTTGCACAATGGTACACAGATGTTGTAAAAGAAGCAAAATTATGTGAGTATTCTAGTGTAAAAGGATGTCTAAACTATCTACCGAATGGATACGCGATTTGGGAAAACATTCAGGAAAAACTAGATAGAAGATTTAAAAACGTTGGAGTAAAGAATGTTTATTTACCAATGTTAATTCCAGAAAATCTACTTCAAAAAGAAAAAGATCACATAGAAGGTTTTGCTCCAGAAGTTGCTTGGGTAACACAAGGTGGTGGCGAAGATTTAGAAGAAAAATTTTGTATCCGCCCTACTTCAGAAACATTATTCTGTGACGTTTGGCAAAAACAAATAAAATCTTATCGTGACTTACCACTGGTTTGGAATCAATGGTGTTCCGTATTAAGATGGGAAAAAACAACTAGACCATTTTTAAGAAGCAGAGAATTTTTATGGCAAGAAGGACATACGATACATGCAACCTATGAAGAAGCAGAAGAAAGAACAAAACAGATGTTTAATGTATACTATGATTTTGTAACAGAGGATCTTGCTATACCATTAGTTTTTGGAAAGAAAACAGAAAGTGAAAAATTTGCTGGTGCAGAAGATACTTATACCATCGAAGCAATGATGCATGATGGAAAATCTCTTCAATCAGGAACTTCACATTTCTTTGGTTCTGGATTCCCAGATGCATTTAATATTAAATATTTAGATAAAGAAAATAAATTACACAGCTGCTATGAAACAAGTTGGGGCTTATCTACTAGAATTATTGGTGCAATTATCATGGTTCATGGAGATGATGAAGGATTAGTTCTACCTCCAAGAATTGCACCAATACAAGTAAGAATCATACCAATTGCCCAACAAAAAGAAGGCGTACTAGAAAAAGCAAATGAAATACTAGAAAGACTACAAAAAGAAAATATCAAAGTAGATTTGGATGATTCTAACAAATCTCCAGGTTTCAAATATGCAGAACAAGAAATGCTTGGAATTCCACTTCGTATAGAAATTGGTCCAAAGGACATAGAAAACGAAGAAGTAATCGTAGTAAGAAGAAATGATAGAAAAAAAATCTCAGTTAAAATAGAAAACTTAGAAAAAGAAATTCCAACTATCTTAGAAGAGATGCAAAAAGAGATGTATCAACAAGCAAAAGAATTCTTAGAAAATCATATCTTTACTGCAACTACCCTAGAGGAAATGAAAAAAATAGCAAAAGAAAATATAGGATTTATCAAAGCTATGTGGTGTGGAGATAAAGCTTGTGAAGAAGAAATTAAGGCTGCAACAGAAGGCTTTGGATCCCGTTGTATTCCAGAAAAGCGAGAACAAATAAGTACAAAATGTATCTGCTGTGGAAAAGAAGCAAAAGAAATGGTTATTTGGGGAAAATCTTATTAAGATTTTCCTTTTTATAAATAAGGAGAATATATGGAATTATTAGATATTTATGACAATAATGGAAAAAGAACAGGAAGAACAATTGAAAGAGGAGATAAAACAGCTATACTCAATGAAAATGAACATATATAGCTGTCGCAGTAATCTTCATAGAAAATCATAAAGGCGAGTTTTTAATTCAAAAAACATCAAAAGAAAAAGGTGGACATTATTCAACAACAGGAGGACATGTAACTACTGAAGAAACTCCATTAGAAACAATCAAAAGAGAAGTAAAAGAGGAATTAGGTGTCAATATTGAAAAAGATAAAATAGAAGAATTTGGTTTTCTATCTTTTGACAAAACACTAAGATACCTATACTATCTACAAAAAGATATGGATATAAATTCACTACAAATTCAAAAAGAAGAAGTAGAATCCGTTCAATATATGAGTGTAGAAAAAATAGATGAATTAATCAATACAGAAAAAATGTTAAAATCTCATGGTATTCTATTCCATGAATTACAAAAAAAGAAAAAGTCTTGAATTTCAAGACTTTATTTTTTTAATGGTCGGGAAGACAGGATTTGAACCTGCAACCCCATGGTCCCAAACCACGTGCTCTACCAAGTTGAGCCACTTCCCGATAACTGGTGCGCTCGGAGGGATTCGAACCCCCGACCTTTTGGTTCGTAGCCAAACACTCTATCCAACTGAGCTACGAGCGCAAGATAATTGCTTAGCTACCAACTAATCATAATTGCTTACGACAATATTAATTATATATCAAAACAGGAAAATGTCAAGTATAAAATCATTTAATATAGACTACAACAAAAAAACTAACTCAGTAATGCTGAGTTAGTTTACAATTAAAAATTTATAAATATACAAAAATTTACATTAAGATTTTATCCACCAATATAGTAAAAGGTTAGTTGAACGGTAACATTTACTCTTGCACTTACACCATCTACTGTTGCAGTAACCCTAGCACTTCCATGGTTAACACCTCTAATAACCCCAGAACTACTAACGGTAGCATTAGAGGTACTACTACTCTTCCATGTAACTGTGGAAGTAGTACAAGTCGTAGTAGCCGTTATTTGCTTAGTTTCTCCTTCTTTAATTGTAATAGAAGCAGGTGACACACTAATTGTTGGTGTACAAACATTAACATTAACCGTTTCCGTAATCCCATCCATTAAAGTAGCAGTAATAACAGCATTTCCATCAGTAACTCCTGTCAACACACCATTCTCAACTGTTACAACACTAGGATTACTACTTGTCCAAGTAACAGGATTAACACAGTCCTTCTCCACCGTAATCGTTTTTGTTTTTCCCTTTTGAACAGATAAAGAAGTATCACTCAAATGAAGATAAGAACAGGTAGGAACAGTAACATTAACTGTCTTAGAAGCATCCTCAACCGTTGCAGTAACAACCGCATCCCCTGCACTCACACCTGTAATTACACCATTATTAACCGTTGCAACACTAGGATTACTACTTGTCCAAGTAACATTAGAATCCGTACAACTCTTGGTAGCTGTTACAGTAGTAGTTCCTCCCTGAGTTACAGAAACAGAAGATTGATTAAGTTGAATACTTGGAGCACAAATATTAACGCTTGAAGTACTAGTTACCCCGTCAATTAGAGTAGCCGTAATAACAGCATTTCCTGGTGCAATTCCCGTAATCACTCCATCTGCAACACTCGCAACACTAGGATTACTACTTGACCATGAGACAGGATTTCGGCAATCTTTATTAACACTAAGTTCTTGTGTACTTCCCCTTCTTAAAGTGAAAGAATTTGGTGTTAAGGAAACAGAGGTACAAACACCAACCTCAACACTTGCCTCCGCAACTATTCCACCTGGTAAGGTAGCCGTAATGGTTGCTTCACCAGCACCAACTCCAGTAATTACTCCATCTTCACTAATAGTGACTACACTATCATTACTACTCGTCCACTGAACAGACTTTCCACAGTTCTTAGTAGCCTCAATCTGTTTAGTCTCTCCCTTTAAAATATAAATAGAAGTAATATCCAATGAAAGAGATGCACAAGCTTGATTAATTCCATGAGTACTAGAAAAACCACCATTTCGATTATATGCAGTAATGATTATATCAAAATCAGCAACTTTGTCAGCATCTTCATAAGAAGACAAGTTAATAGGATCTGCTGTATAATTTGTTTCTCCATTTAACATCATAGATTCTGAATGATAAACCTCTACTGTAGTATCAGATTCTTTATAATGAGCAACAACTGTATAATCCCAACTCATAAGTCCTATAATATCGCCATCACTACTACCATCTGTAAGAGTAACATTAGCATATATTGCATCATCAGGATAAGAAAAATCAACATGAATATCTGGTCCGACCGGGTCTATTTCTGTTGGAACCGTATCCCCCTCACAGAAGATATATGCTGTATAAGTATAACCAGTCTCATCATATTTATAAACACGAACAAAAGATTTTTCCATACAAGATTTTCCATCTGCATTGGTAAGATCATTCTTTAAATATTTAGCAGTCTTAATCACATTAGCATAGATATCTTTCTTCTCCCCAATAGAATTTGGAAGAACGCTGGAATGATCCTGCGCATAACTCTTTCCAGCCATAACAAATGCGCGTTTTTGTGCCTCCATGCTTTCTACTTTAGATTTTCCAACAAATTTAGTAATGGCAAAAACAGAAGCAGATAATAAAATAGCCAAAATTACAATAGTTGACAACAACTCTACTAATGTAAATCCTTTTTTATTCTTCATACTATCACCTATAATAAAATTATAAGTTTTTCTAATCTTTCTGTCAACCAACAAAAAAGAGGATTTCTCCTCTATTTTGAAAGTACATCACATATTAATTTACTAATCTCTGTAGGATTCTCAATAGGAAGTCCTGCAATGATTTGAGCCTCGCTATATAGAATTCTTGTATACTTTAAAAACTCCTCTTTATCTTCTTTATAAAGCTCTTTTAATTTCTGACTAATCGGATGTTTCTCATTAATTTCAAGAATCATCTCGGCTTTAATACCCATTTGATTTGGCATAGCATCAAAAACCTTTTGCATCTCAATAGAAACGTCCCCTTTTGTAGTTAAGCAAACAGGATGAGTCTTTAATTTGTTACTAAAGCGAACTTCTTTAACTTCTTTAATCTCATCACACATTTCCTTTAATAAAGAAGAATTATCTTCATTTACTTTTTTAGTCTCTTCTTTTTCTTCTTCAGATTCTAAGTCTAGTCCACCGTCACTAACATTAGCAAATTTCTTTCCATCATATTCTTGTAAGGCAGTAATGCAGAATTCATCTACATAATCTGTTAAATATAAAATATCATAATCTTTATCACGAACTTGTTCTACTTGTGGAAGAGAAGAAATCTTCGCAATAGAAGCACCAGAAGCATAATAAATGGTGTCTTGCCCTTCCTTCATCTCCTGAACATATTCACCAATCGTAATTAGTTTTTCATGTTTAGCAGAATAAAACATAATAAGATCTTTTAATTTATCTTTATCTTGAGCAAAATTATTATAAACCCCATATTTCAATTGAACACCAAAAGTTTTAAAGAAAGAAATATATTCTTCACGATTTTCTTTTAGCATTGACTCAAGTTCTTTACGAATTTTTCCTTCAATATTCTTTGCAATTAGTTTTAAACTTTGAGACTCCTGCAATAATTCACGAGAAATATTAAGAGATAAATCTTCTGTATCCACTACTCCTTTTACAAAACTAAAGTAATCAGGAAGTAGATCTGCACATTTTTCCATAATAAGGACTCCATGAGAATACAAAGCAAGACCTTTCTCATATTCTTGTGTATAGTAATCATACGGAGCATGAGAAGGAATAAAAAGTAAAGATTGATAAGAAATCATTCCTTCTACAGAAGAAGGAATAACTTTTAATGGCTTATCATAGTCATTAAACTTATCCATATAAAAATTCTCATAGTCTTCTTCTTTAACATCTTTTTGTTTTTTCTTCCAAATAGGAATCATACTATTTAGAGTCTCTACTTCTTTAGAATCCTTATATTCGTGCTTTTCTTCATCTTTTAATTCATGATGAGTACACTCCATCTTAATAGGAAAGCGAATATAGTCAGAATATTTTTTTACTAAACTTTTTAATTCATATTCATCTAAATATTTACTATATTGAAATTCATCATTATCCTCTTTAATATGTAGAGTAATCTCTGTTCCACAACTTTTCTTTTCTGCAGGAGTAATCGTATAACCATCTGCTCCTTCACTTTCCCAAAGATTTGCATCCTCTTCATCAATACTTCTAGAAAGAACAGAAATCTTATCACTAACCATAAAAGCAGAATAGAATCCAACACCGAATTGTCCAATAATAGAACTCTTTTCTTCCTTAGACATATTTTCTTTAAAATTGAAAGATCCACTCTTCGCAATGGTACCTAAATTATCTTCCAATTCCTCTTTAGTCATTCCACAGCCATTATCGATTACTTTTAAAGTTCTATTTTCTTTATCAAAAGAAAGTTGAATCGCTAAATCATCTTTTTTTACTTTAATTTTCTTATCTGTTAAACTTCTATAAGAAAGTTTATCAAGAGCATCACTTGCATTACTAATCAATTCTCTTAAAAAGATATCCTTATTAGTATAAATAGAATTAATCATCAAATCTAATAATCTTTTAGATTCTGATTGAAATTGCTTTTTTGCCATAATATTTCATCTCCTAAAATGTATTACACTTCATTTATAGCACTTATTTTAGCAGATGTCAAGTAAGAGTGCTAAAAAACAAATCCTATTTTTATACAAAAAAATACTTAGAAAAACTAAGTATTTAAAAAGCTACTCTTTGCTGATTCTGACTTTTCTTTTCATACTCTTCAAATAATTCTTTAAAACGAGTATAATGAACGATTTCTCGTTGTCTTAAGAAAAGAAGTGGTCCAATAACATCAGGATCGTTTGTTAAATCAATCAAGTTCTCATAAACTGCCCTAGCCTTTTGTTCTGCTGCCATGTCTTCAGAAAGATCTGCCAAAACATCGCCTGTTGTTGCAAAATAAGTAGCCGTAAATGGTACTCCATTTGCATCTGTTGGATATAAAGCCTTAGCATGTTCTGCATAATGAGAATCTAGTCCTGCAGCTTTAATTTCCTCTAAAGTTGCATCTTTCATAAGTTGATAAATCATTGTCTCTAACATCTCAACATGTCCTAATTCTTCTGTTCCAATATCATTAAGTAAAGCTTTTCCTTTATCATCTGGCATCGTAAGTCGTTGATTCAAATACCGAAGAGCTGCTGCCAATTCACCATTAGAACCACCATATTGAGTAACTAAATATTTGGCCATTCTTAAATCTTTCTTTTGAATATTAATAGGATATTGTAAGTTTTTTACATATTTAAACATTGTCCACCTCCCATGGCCAAGGGGAATGAATCCAAGAATAATCTTCTCCCATCATAGCCTCACTATTAACAGTAAGTGGACCATATTGACTCTCATATTCGTGTACTAAACTATCAAGCTTTCTTCGATAATCTTGAAATAAAGTCACCATACTTTGATCACTAGGATGAACATCTAAATATAGATTTAAGTCATGCATAGCAAAACAAATAGATTGAATATCTTGTAATTGCTTATCTTGTTTCGTTCTAGCTTCTAGTCTAGCCGGTTGGTAATTTTTATAGGAATCATACAAATCTTGAAATAAATTTCCTCTCATAAAACCTTCCTGAGGTGGAAACAAACTAGAACTAGAAAAACTATTCCAATTCATAGGTAGGTAATTTTGACTTTCTCTTAGAAAATAATAATTCTGATAATGATTTTGATTCATAATCATATCTCCTTTCTCTTTAATGTATTCCCTAGTCAAATATCTGTATAGATAAACACCCATAAAACAAGAAAAATGGGAAATAATACTTGTCAAAAAAGGATTTCCTTGATAAAATATACTTGTATTTTGAAATGGCGCCGTTGGTGAAGTGGTTAACACGCTAGTTTGTGGCACTAGTATGCGTGAGTTCGATTCTCACACGACGCCCCATATGAATACAAAATACGATAGCATTAGTTATCGTATTTTTTCATGATCTAGAAGTTAAACGAAAAAAAGAAAGAAGATTTAAAGGGTTCAATCTATTTAATAAAAAAGAAATTGAAAAAGCAACTAAGCATATTAATGATGAGATGGACGAATATGCTGAGGAATTATATGATAACAAAAAAGATAAAGACGATGGCTTTGAATTATAGCTATCGTCATTATTTTCCACAAATAACACCCAAAGTTATTATTGCATCAGAGTTTTCTAATCCAAGTATATTTTTAATATCATTATCAAATAAGCCACCAAGTTCAACAGCTCTCATTTTTTCATATGAAACTCTAAGCAATAAATTTTGAATATAATGTCCAGATTCAATTAGTAGAAATCTACCACCACGTTCTCCATATTTTGAAACAACTCTATTTGGAAAACCAACAAATATAAACATAATAGATGGTTCGCCAGTAATTACATCTCCCGCACCTGTTATAGACTTTATATCATCCCAATTTGAACAACTACCAACTATTGATAAAGAGTTATCTTCATAATTATAATAAACTATTTTATTATTAAATTTGTTAACATTGAAACATAACGCATATACCTCGATGGGATATTTGCCTCCTGCTGAAGATAGTAATCTATGATTATCTACCTGAGCAAAGCAAGAAAACAACGAAGATAACTGCTTTTTATTTATTTGATAATTATTATATTGTCTATTACTTTGTCTATTTTTCATAATTTTATACAATTTATCTTTTGGATAATCTAATTCTAAATCTTTGGTTGGATATTTAATTTGCTCAATATTTTTTTCTTCATTAACAAAGCCATCAACAAATCCTAATATATTTTTATCATTTAAATTTGTGTTTTCCCAAAATAAATTAAATAAAGGAGATAAATTTTGATTTTTACTCATAATCAAACTCCTTTTCCCACGGTAAATCAATTTTGGAATTATCATGATTATCATTACAATAAGGACACCAAGGTAGTTTATAAATTTTATTATAATCAGAGCAATAAGTATTAACATTATAGTTCCATACACTATTTATTAAATCAGGGCAATTTCCATGCATAATAAACTGTTCTATTCTTTCTAAAATAAATGATGAAATTAATTCATATTTGTTGGTAACTGCTGGTTCAATTGGTGGTAAAGAATCTCCCCAATTTTTTGTAATTCTTCCTATGTAGCAGCTTAAACAAGCAGTTTCTTTGTATACGATTGGACCAATAGATATATTGTTAGCATATCCTAAATCAATCAAAATATGTGGAGTTGTAATTTTTGAATAATCCTCAAGTAAATTTTTAAACGGAACATTTATTCTTATTAGTAAACTCAAATCACTGCTATCATTACTATCTACTAATTTTATATTAGTTCTTTTAGATAATATGTTAGTAATTTCATTTTTTAGTTTATCATTAGGTTTCCCATAATATTTAATATTTAATTTAATATTTTTGTTATTCGATGAAAATTTTCTCTTATATATTACACCAATTTTCTCAAGTTTTTCAATTATCTCATCATAGGTTTGATCTTGTAATAAAATATCAAAATTATCTTTATTATATGCTTCATAAATATTCTTAGCTTGTTCCTCAGTTGCTTCGTCAAAATAATATATTTCGTCTGCGCCTTTTGATATGAATAATTTATTATCTTCAATAAAAATATTCCAATTTTTGTTTTTTAAATATTTCATATACTTATCTCCTTTAACCTAATGGATGTGGATAGCAATTTGGAAATCCTCTAGATTTCAAACCTTTATATCGCCATTTTATATCTTTTGTTCTACCACCAAGAAACATTTCATTTTCATCGCCATGTAAAAGTGATAAATCAGGTGATAATACTCGAATAACTGTAACTCCAACATCTTTAACATCAATCGTAGTAATATCTTTATAAAATAATCTTATATTCTTTTGATGTAATTTTTTTAACAAGAAATCAAGTTTATATTTAATATCCTTACCTATTAGATTATTATTCTTTTCAACATACTTATGGGGAATTCGATATTTAATAAACGGAACATTCTCCCATTGTTCAGGATGTTTTGTATAATATACTGCATGCAGATCAAAACTATTTACATCTTTATAATTATTTAGTTTGACCTCACTATGATATTCATCATAATAACCTGCAAATACGCAACCTTGAATCCACTCTAAATATGCTTTCTCAATAGCTTTTTCATAGTTTTCTCGACAAGCAACACCCATTGATATTCTTTTTTTATTATTACTTAGTAAATATCCACAAACCATAACAACAGGATATGGATTCCAATCCTGCGTTATATCAAAACAAAATATTTGACCATTTTTAGATATAACTTCACTTTTATATTTTTTATCTAATGATATTTCTCTACCACCAATAGAGTGTAACCAATAAGTTGTTAAAGCATCTCTCTCTAAAACTTCTAATAAAGCAGAATTAATTGCTTCTAATTTGTTTGTATGAGCAGCAATGCCGGTTGATGTTGATGGAATACATGCATTTTGTGTTCTAGATCCTAGTCCTATTAGCTCCTGTGGAACATACCATTCTTTATTATCATATAATGAATAAACCTTTCCAAATAATTGTTGCTCAAGTTTAGGCCTTTTCCATAAGAAACTAGAATTATTATATTGCTCATCAGAAAACAAAGAGAAAGATTTGTAATCAAGTATTCTTTTCTCATTCTTTAGTTCGGTATATGATTTTAAATCAAATTTACAAATTGCTCCTGAATATCTTTCTAAAGATTCGCCAATTGCTCCCATAATGGCTTTATTTTCATCAAAATTTAGTGAACCACTAGCAGTCTTCCATTTTTCAATTGTATCTTCAGGGACTGAATAATTATACACATTGGATATATCACAAAAATTGTTTGGTATTCTTTGATATGGTAGTCCAATACCACACCTAAAATTACAACATTGTTCCAACAACAATTGACTTACTGTTTTCATTTTTCATCATCTTTATTTTTATTTTCGTATGATTGATTATTAGGTATATTATTACTGTTATTATCAGAAATATTATTTTTATTTTCTAAATCATCATACTTTTTCCCAAAAGCCCACCATATCAATAAAATAGAAATAATTACTGCCCCTGCTAAATAAAACCAACCTAAATATACTAAGGCGTACATACCAACAAAAAAACCTACAACTTCAATAATGCCTAATAATATTGAAAATCCTATTACCCTTGAAGTTATGCCTGGCAAATTAAGACTTTTCTTCAATGAAGATGTCACAATAAATAAATATGCAATGCCAATTGCAATCAATGCAATTATAGCATTTATTTCAAATGTTTCAGCAAACCACAAACCAATTCCTAAGCTTGTAAGCAAACCAAAAGGAAACCAAAATCCAAATCTTCTAGCATGTTTTATTTTTTTAGGTTCGTTTGGCAATTGTTCTTCAACATAATTTCCAAAATTTCTTGCACTAATACTTGCAGCTGCAAATGTTGACGCAACACAACAGCAACAACAGCAACAACAACATCCACACGTTGGAGTTGCTAAAGATAATCTAGTTTTTTCATTATCAAACTGAGTTATTAACTTTATCATAAGACTACTACTCCTTTACTATTAAAATTATACCATCTTTTTTTTGATTTTTATTAGTATTCTTCCAATTTCTTTATAATTAAGGTAATATGTATGTAGAAGTTAGTTGTATTAACTTATATAGTGATACTTTTAAATTATCTTATCTATCGCTCTAGAAGGAAATGTAAAAGGACTTGTAAAAATCAATCGAACATACATAGTTTTGTCATATTTTTCAACATTTTTTTATTAAAAGAATTAATATTTTCATTTTTCGAAATATATGATATATTCTATTTAGCAATTGAGAAAATCTCAATTCATAGATTTGTGCCGATTTTTCGTAAACACGTTAAATTGAGGCACATTTTTTATTAATAACTAGTCTTGTGACTAGTTTTTTTGTTCGAATTATAATATTCTAATAGGTCAATTTTTTTAAAATTTCTGACTTAAGTACTTTTATAGGTCAATTTTTCGTAAAAAAACGACCTATAAATTATTATAGGTCAAGATTTTAATCTCTAAATAGATTTATATATCTTTCAAATGCAAATGCTTGATTTCGACTATAGCCAGTTATTTCAGTTAGCAATCCTGTCATAACCATTGAATTAATAACAGTTTTTAGTGTAGTTTCTTTTAATCCACTTAAAGCTAAAAGTTTTTTTCTATTGATTATTGGTTCTTGATATAGCACTTCAATTACCTTCATTGCGTTTTCTGGTCTTACTCCTAGAGTCAACGCAACTTTATTCATCTCCGCAGTAAATTCTACAACTTTTTGAAATTTTATTCTTGCATTTTTTGCTGTTTCAATAGTTGCTTCTAAAAAGAATTTAATCCAAGATATCATATCATTATTAGTTCTTACTTTTGTCAAATAATCATAGTATTCATTTTTATTTTTTTCAATATAATCAGAGATGTAAAAATATGGCTTTGTAATTAATTTCTTCTCCATTAAATATAGTGGAATTAGTATTCTTCCAGTTCTTCCATTTCCATCTAGAAAAGGATGTATAGATTCAAATTGATAATGTATAATTGCAATTTTTACCAAATCAGGAGTATTAATACTATCACTATTTATAAATTTTTCTAAATCAGATATCAAATTATAAATTTCTGAAGGGATTGGAGGAACATAGACAGCATTACTTGGTTTTGATCCACCAATCCAATTTTGACTTTTTCTATATTCTCCAGGATTTTTGTGTTCACCTCTAACACCTTTTAATAAAATTGCATGTAATTCTTTTATCAGCCTTGAACTGATTGGAATTTCTTTAATTCTTTTAAAGCCATAATTAACAGCATCAACATAATTTTTAACTTCTTGCCAGTCATCTCTTCTTTCTGGATTGATATCTACTATATCAGATAAGTCCTCATCTATAGTAGTTCTTGTACCTTCTATTCTACTTGATTTGTTTGCTTCAACTTTTACGTGCATTTGTATAAAAATATCAATATTAGGTATTTGAGAAGCATAACCATCTAAGATTCCTAATTCCAAATTTGCTTTTGATAATAAAGTATTTAGCTTACTATCATTCCAAATCCAATCAACATTTATTAGACTTGGAATAAAAGGTTTATAATCATCAACTTTTATATAATTCCCCGACTTATAATCTTCTAACTTTTTCATAGTATAACCTCCTACTAATATTCTAGAAAATATATTTTTTTTTGTCAAAATATATGTTATATTTTAAGTAGTAATTGAGTTATATCTGTTCGTAAATTGGGCAAATTTTTCACAAACGCGTTAAATTGAGGCCCCATTTTGATAAAAAAAAGAAACTATTGATTAGTTTCTTTTTTTATACTTTGTATCATAATAGGTTTCTTGTTTATCTACTCTGTTTAATAAAAACATGTCTGATTCATATACATCCCATTTGTATAATTTAGCATATTGTAGTATTTTTAAAGTTTTTAATAAGTAATCTTTGTTATCCATAATTAATGAAAATGGTAATGCTATTCCTCTAACTTTGTCTAATTCTATTTCATCTTTTACATGATATTCATCTACAAAACATGAATATCTTCCTTTATTAGGATTCACTGGTCCAATTATTCTTTCTGCATGTATGGCATTGATGCTAGGATCAATAATAAACGTCGGACACCAAAAAATCCAACCATAAAAACATGATTCATTAAATCTACTAAAATCTATATTCTCTTCTTTATTCCATTTTCCAACACTGATATAATCATCGCCATTATATAATCCGATTGAATGTCCTGATCTTTTATTATTACTTTTTATTCCACCAGATTCAATTATATCAATCATAATATCTAAACCTTTATTATATATTTGATTTGTTCCATGATAATAGTATTCCATATTCCACCAACTTGTTAAGCGCTATTCTAACATTTTTTCCCATATAAATCAAAATAATTAAGTTTTTTATTCAAGTTCTCAATTTATTGATTTGTGCCAATTTTCGTATACACGTTAAATTGATGCCCCAGTTTAAAAAGAAAAGGAACTTGAAAAAAGTTCCTTTTTATGTTATTATGTATCTAGCAAGAAATCTTGCATAAAATAAAAATGGGAACATTCAGTTTTTCCGAATTGAATGTCTACCAATTTTCATTGATTAAGACACTATTCTAACGAATGAGTGTCATTTTTTTATTACTAAAACCAGTAAGGTTAAGAGTAGTAAAATGAGTGATATATAGCGAAGCAACTTAATGTTGTATTCACGTTTTTTTCATTCTCCCAAACCTCCTCTCTTTGTTGGATTGGAGGTAGACACTCAACAACTAAATGTTCCTAATCGCAATATAACATTATCCCTAATAAAAAATCAATCGAACATACACGTTTTTGTCATATTTTATTAGACTTTTATTTTTCTAAATAGTATATTATACTCAAGTAATTGAGTCAAACTCAATTTCGTAAATTTATGTTGATTTTTCGTCTACACGTCAAATCATGGTCCCAGTTTTTTAATTAACTAGTCAAATGACTAGTTTTTTTATCGAAAAGCGAGAGAAAAATATGATATAATATTATTAGTTAAGACAATTTTTTGTTTTCATAAAGGAGAAACATATGGATTACAATATATTAGTAAATAAAAAACACCCTCTACCAGCAAATTATAAGCTAGAAAACTTAATTCCAATACCGAATACTTATGATTTCAATCATGGAATAAAAATTCCAACAAGAGTAAATGCTGTCGTATATGATAACTTTCAAAAATTATGTGAAATTTCAAGAATGAATTTAGTAATTACAAGTGCTCATAGATCACCAGTAGGACAAGCTGTAATTGGTCTAGAACTAATCGCAAAAAACGGGTTAGGAATCAGAAAACAAATTGCCATCCCAGGAACTAGTGAGCACCATACAGGTCTAGCAATAGACACCTACAAAATAGTAGATGGCGAGGCAAAAAAATTGACAGAAGAAGACGCTTGGGAATTATATAGAATAAGCATAGAAAATGATCTTGGATTCATCTATCGATATCCAAAAGAAAAAGAAAGTATAACAGAAATTCCAAACGAGCCATGGCATATGCGCTACGTAGATCCATCTGTTGCGAAAATTCTCTATGAAAACAACATTGCATTAGAAGAATATCACGAAAACAAAGAAAAATATGAACCAAAAACAAGATAACAAAAAAAGATCTGTAATAAGATCTTTTTATATTTCAATTAATTCATAATCCGTAGATCCCAAACCAATTTCTTCCGCATATTCGGTAATATGTCTGCCCTCTTGTCGATCAACTCTCTCTCTTAAAAGAGAAGCTCCTGGATCTTGACTTTTCCATAACATATCAAGAAACGCTTGATCATTTGCAACAGGATCTAAGGATCCAATAATTCCTATATCTTTCATTACAGGATTTCCTTGATGAGCATCACAATCACAATCAACAGATAAAGCATTCATCACACTGATGTAGACAATTGGCTTATGATTTTCCTTGCAATAATCTGCTACTGCCTTAGCAGCTTCTGCCATAGATTCAATAAAATCTTTTTGTTCATACTTACAACTCCAGCATTTATTAGGATCTTCTGTTTGACCACAACTATGAATATAAGCTTTTCCATTACGAGAAGCAATTCCAATCGATTGATTTTTCAAATTAGCACCAAATCCACCCATTGCATGTCCTTTAGCATGTGCAAGATTTAAAATAGAATCATAATTCTCAAAATTTTCACCTATTAAATCATACTTCAAATGCTTTCCATTCAAAACAGGAATCTTAATTTCTCCTGCACCATCCAGAATATCTACATAAGAAAAAGAAGTAAAACCATGTTTTTCTGCAACTTTTAAGTGATCCTCTTTCGTATTTCTTTCACCAGGATAAGCAGTATTACACTCAATAATACTTCCACGTAACATTTGAACAAGTGGCGCAATCAAATCCGCTTTCAAATAGCCTTTGGAGCCATCTTCACCAGTAGAAACCTTCACACCAACATTTCCTGTTAATTCTACTCCTAATGCCTCATAAATTCGAATTAAGCTATTCGCAGTAATTTCCTTTGTATAAAAAACCTTAGATTTCATAACCCTCCTTATTAACGAATAATCTCTTCTTTATTCAATATATAACTCAATTTTTCTCTTGTATTTTTGCGTTGTTTAACAAGTAAATCTTCTCTTTCTGCTTGATCATGATACTTATCATAATTAACATCCATACTTTGTAATTCCTTTAACATTTTCATCTCTTCTTCAGTTAAAGTTACCTTTTTCTGTCTTTCTAATAACTCGTTCAACATGATAGTATCTCCACGATAAGCAATATAACCATCTTGAGTTTTATAATAGCTATAAAGAACATCTTTGTCTTTCTTACTCTTTACATATACCTCATATTCCTTAGTATCTCCAGCAGTAATTTTACAAACGGCTTCTGTTACATCTCCAACCTCACGTCCAGATGAAGAAACATTACGATAGACTACTTTTACCAAAGAAGTACAATTTGCTAGATTATCTCTATTTTCTTCCCAAAACTTCGTACGAATACCGAACGTAAAGCGAAGATGAGTAATAGTAAAGAATACAATAATAAGAAAAGCACTATAAAGAAGTAATGCAGGTAAAACCCTTACTCCACCCTTGTTTTTACAAATTCCACTCAAAGTGAAAGAATCCTCATCTTCATTCTGACTCTTAATTTTCTCTACTTTCTTCTTAGAGATAAAAATATAATATGGACTAAATAATAAGGCAAGTAAAACAGAAACAACTGCTAAATAAATCCAAATATATCTTCTAAAAAATGCAATAACTACCCAAGAAATAACCAATCCGATGATACCAGTAACATATAATTTTCGATACAATACATACATCCAATTAAATAGAAAAGCCCAAATATTGAAAAAACTTTTTTTAATTAATTTATAATCTTCTCCAATATAAGCTTCTAATAAATCTTCATTTTCATAAGAATACTGATTTTTTCTAGTACCACTACTATCTTTTACAGAAAAAAGTTTCTCTTTCTTTTTAGACTTTTTCTCTTCCTTTCCTTCTTCTGCAATAGGCTCCTTCTCAATCTCCTCTTGTACTTTGTTTTCCTCTTCTTTTTCCTCTTCCTCTAAATCAATTTCTTCAGCACTCCAATCATCTTTTTCTTGATCCTTCAAATAAGTACCACAAATTTCACAAAAGATATCTTTTCTACCTGCTTTATTTCCACAATTAGGACACTTCATTTTACCACCTCATCATTCTAATTATCAGATAATCTTTCATAATTATCTTGTTTCATATTTTTACATTCCTCAATCTGTTCAGCAAACAACTCATCAAATTGAGGTAAAGATTTTGCAATAACATCAGGATAAATATTTTTACTATTTTGAATAGCAAGTCTAAAATCTAGAACATTAACATTTCTTCGATTATCAAACAATGCATTAGAAAAAGCTTGTTGAACCAAAGTTAAAGAAACATCAGGATATCTAGATCCAATTTCATAAATTCTCTTATATTCACTAGTAATGTCTGTAATAAACTGCATGATTCTACTCTGAATAAAAGGAGTATACATCATCTTAGCACCAGTTTTCGCTTCTATTTTTGGTAGTGTTCCTAGCAGTATCTGAATATTTTCTTCTCTAGTAGGCTCTGAAACATCTACTTTTTGAAAACGCCTAACAAAAGCCTTATCTCTTAAAATATAATGTTCATATTCTTCACTAGTCGTAGCACCAATTACCTTGATATCTCCTCTATCTAATGCAGGTTTAAACATATTGGCAAAATCTAGTGCTTCTCCCTTATTTCCCATAAGAGTATGAATTTCATCGATAAACAGAATCAGTCTTGTTTTCTCTTTTAATTCCTCCAACAAAGTTTGCACTTTACTCTCACCCGTAATAGGATCTACTCCTAATAAAGCCGAAGTATTAATTTTAATAACTTGATAATTCTTTAAAATATCTGGAACCAAACCTTTTTGAATACGATAAGCAAGCCCTTCTACAATAGCAGTTTTACCAACACCAGGTTTTCCAACTAAAACAGCAGATTTTTCTGGTGTTAGTAAAATTAAAACTAACTGTTTAATTTGCTCATCTCTTCCAATAGCCGGATTAGTAATATATTGTACTTCTTGAAAGTTTACACCATAATTATCAAGAATACTAATTCTTTTATCCTTTATATTAAATTCTTCCGTCTTTTTATCAAAATATTCGTCTAAATTCATTTTCTCACCTTATTTCTTACATTGTATCATATTTTATATTGATCTTAAAACCTATTTTTCCACTATTTCCATAGGATTGACATGAATAACAGTTAAATAAACCTCTGGAATTTTTGCCTCAATTTCCCGTTCCAAACGATTCGCAATATCATGACTTTCAAAAGTACTCAAATTTCCATCTACAAAAATAGTAAAAGAAATTTGATAACGATATCCAACAGGGGTAGCATTAAAATGATTGACTTTTTGAATCTCTGGATATTGATAAATTAATTGATAAACTTTCTCTCTTGTCTCTTCACCAATAGACTTATCCATTAAAACATCATAACTTTCTATAAACAACTTAATGGCTGTATAAAAAGTAAAAGAAGCAATCAAAATTCCACAAATAATATCAACAATTCGATACCCATAAAAACCACAAACAGCAGAAAGAAGAGTAAGCATCGTAATAAAACAATCATTTCTATGATCCATACTGTTCGCCTTGATAAGAATATTATCATATTTTTGATATAAGTTTTTAGTATACAAATATAGGAAAAATTTGATTCCGATCGTAATCAAAGAAACAAAGATAAGGAAAATAGAAAACTCTATTTTTTCTTTTTGAATATAAGTTACAATTGCACCTTTAACAACAATAAAAGAAGTACAAATCATTGCAATACTAATTAAAAACGAATAAATATACTCTGCTTTACCATGTCCTAAATTATGATCTCTATCTGCCTCTTTCATACTAATCCGATTACCAATTCCAGTCATAAAAGAAGAAAAGACATCTCCAAAACTATTAAAAAAATCTGCAATCATAGACTGACTATTCGTAAGAAAGCCTATAATCCCCTTCAATAATAACAAGATAAAATTTCCACAAACACCAAAAACACTAGCTTTCCTAGTTGCTTGATAACGTTTTTCTAACATTATTTTTCACGCTCACTTTTCTTTTGAATAATCATATAAAGAAGGAATAAACAAATTCCAATATTAATGCAACTATCTGCAAAATTAAAAACTGGGAAAGAATATTGAAAAAATTCAAATGCTAAATAATCAACAACTGCTTGGTAAAAAATACGATCTACCAAATTTCCTACAACTCCACCTAAAAGAAATCCCAAAGACCACCGAAAAAGAGAAGAATCATTTTCCTCCTTACGAATATAAAGAAACATATTAACAAGAAAACCAATACTAATTCCAATAAAAAGAAAAGTATAGTTTTCTAAAATAGAAAATGCTGCTCCTGTATTCTTTACGAAGAACAAAGAAAAAAAGTGAGGAATAATAACTATTCTTTGATGAATCTCCATAAAATGAAGAATAAAAAACTTAATAATTTGATCCACAACAAAAACAGAAGTTGCAAGGAAACAAATTGCTTTTTCCTTATTCATGATTTTCCTCCTCCAAATGCCAAACTCTATCTACTATCATTTGTACTTCATTATATCGCTTCTCAACATGCCCCTGAATTCTTAACAGGATGCCTCTCTCCAAAGGACTTTCTTTTTGAAAAACAGCAGGAAAAAAAGTAAACTCTAATGTTCCTGTTTCATCACTACCAGTAACAAAAGCCATTTTATCTCCCTTCTTCGTAGTAATAACTTTAACCTTATCCACTAATACTAGAACAGTAACGTCTTGATTAAAATGATCCTTTACTTCATTTAAAGGAATACAATTTTTATACTTCTTCTTATACATAGTAACAGGATGAGAAGACAAATAAAGTCCAAATAAATCCTTTTCCTTCTCCAATAAAAAACTAGAGGAATACTCTTCTTGAAAATCAAGTTCAGGCTTCATAACCAGTGAAGGATCAATATCTTTTGTAAGTTCTGCATAATTAAACAAACTATCTAAATGATAAATCAAAGTAGCTCGATTAAAGCCAAAATTGGCAAAAAGATTAGCATAGATAAAATCTTCTAATGTCTTCTTTCCAATACCAGCAATATATAATCGACTAAAGCAATCATAAATATCCAAAAAAGGTCCTTCTTCTTTTGCCTTTTCAATCTGTTGAGAAACGATAATCCCCACTCCTTTAATATTAGAAAGAGGATAAATAATCTTTTGATCTTTCACAAGATAATAAGAAGCACTATTTTCTATACTTGGTTTCTCTATTTCAATTCCATTTGCTCTTGCTTCCATGATGTATTCACTGGTCTTAGTCTCACTACCAATCACATTGGTTAATAAATTAGCAAAGAAAATAGTTGGATAATGACATTTTAAATAAGCCATTTTATAAGCAATAATCGAATAAACAACCGAGTGAGATTTATTAAAACCATATCCAGCGAAATTTAAAATTAAATCAAAAAGATGCTTTGCTTGTTCATAACTGTGTCCTTTTTCTACACTCTTCTTTAAAAATTTTTCTTCCTCATTCTTTAATAGTTCCAATTTTTTCTTACTCATAGCTCGTCTTAAAATATCGGCTTCTCCTAAACTATATCCAGCATATAAAGAAGCTACTTGCATAATCTGTTCCTGATAAATTAAAAAACCATAAGTACTTTTCGTAACTTGTTCCAAAACAGGATCCAAATAAGTAATCTTTTCAAGCCCATGCTTTCTTTGAATATAAGAATCAATATTAACCGCAGCACCCGGTCTAAAAAGAGCAATCGCAGCAAAAATATCTTCGAACGTATTGGGTTTTAATTTCCTTAAAAAGTTTCTCATACCAGTTGATTCAAATTGGAAAATACCACAAGTATCTGCACTTTCAAATACGTGTAGTGTATCTTTATCATCTAAAGGAATTTTAGTAAAATCAATTTCTTCTTGATAAACATCTTGAATATCTTTCAAAATATTATCAATCAAAGTAAGATTTTTTAAAACCAAAAAATCCATCTTCAAAAGGCCTAATTCTTCTAGATACTCCATAGAAAAACCGGTCAAATACATATTATCTTCTTTCACAAGTGGAATCACTTCATCCAAATCTACTCGACTCATCACAATCCCAGCGGCATGAGAAGAAGTATGCCTTGGAAATCCTTCAATTCTAGAAGCCACATGAAATACTTCTTGTAAAAGAGAATCCGATTCAATTCGAACACGAAAAGCTTCATTTTCACGATAAACATCCGAAAGCTTATCCTTAGACATCGCCGGAATAAACTTACATAAAGAATCTACTTTATAAATAGGAACATTAAAAACTCTCGCAACATCCCTTAAAGCTTGCTTAGCCGCCAAAGTTCCAAAAGTAATAATTCCACTGACTCTTTTTTCTCCATATTTCTTCTTTACATAGTCAATTACTAAATCTCTCTTATTATCCGGAAAATCAGTATCAATATCTGGCATAGTTTTTCTCTCTGGATTCAGAAAACGTTCAAATAATAAGTCATATTCAATAGGATTGATATCAGTAATACCAAGAGAATAAGCTACTAAGCTACCAGCAGCACTACCCCTTCCTGGTCCAACTAGAATCTTACTTTTTTTAGCAAAGCGAATAAAATCATAAACCACTAAAAAATAATTATCAAAACCCATATCATGAATTACACGCAGTTCATATAGTAAACGTTCTTTATAAAAATCTGGGATTTCTTTTCCTAAACGTTTTTTTAATCCTAATCTACATAAATCAAATAAGTACTTTTTAGGGTCATCACAATCATAAAGCGGAAGTAAGTTCTCCCCCTTTGGAAAAGACAAAGAACACTCCTGAACAATCAAAAAAGTATTCTTAAGTCCTTCTTCTGAACTAAATTCTAAAGGATCTTCTATTTCCAATCCATGATCGGAAATATCATAATCCATTTTATCCAATAATGTCTTCCCATCACGAATACGATACAAGTAAGATAAATATTCTTGATCCTTATGATTTAAATATAAATTTTCTCTAAAGAAAACAACACGAGAATAAATTCTGGCTTCTTTCTCTTCCTTTTTATTAGCATACCCCAGATAAAAATCCACATAAGTATTTTTCAAAAGATTCAAATGAGAAAGAAAAGCACATGGTAACACTGCAATAACATCCTTATTATATTTTTGAATATCTTCTAATTGAACCACTCTTTCACTTTGAATGGTAGATAGTTTAATTAAGTTCTGATATCCTTTATAATTCTTGGCAAATATTACATAAGAAAAATCATCTAAAAAGATTTGAAGCCCAATAACAGGAACTATTCCTTCCTTTTCACATTTGTGAAAAAATTCCATTGTACCATATAAATTAGTATCCACAATAGAAATATGAGAAAGAGAATGCTTCTTAGCATATTCTATGATATCATCTATCGTTAATAAACTCGATAATAAAGTATAATTACTCTTATTAAATAAAGGTATAAACATATCTCTTCCTCCTTTTCTATATTTTATCATAGAATAATAAAAAAATAATAGAATACATAGTATTTCATTTGACTTTCTAACGATTTTATGTTAAAGTTATAAAGCAAATGAGGAAAAACTAAAGGAGGGATAGCATGGCAGTAAATGTTTCAAGAAGAAAAGGTAATGTAAAAAATATAAGATCACATGCTTTAAATGCTACGAAAACAAAGCAAAATATTAATTTACAAGTTTATAAACTAGAAGATGGTACAAAAGTTAGACTTTCCACAAAAGAAATTAGAACTTTAAAAAAGAATGAAAAAACTGCATAAGCAGTTTTTTTTATTGACATTGAAATCCGGCAGCGAACATCTCTTGTTGAATCTGACTTAGTTCGGTATCTAATGGATAATCAATACTAGTACTAAAGTGTTCTTGCTGTTTTGGATTTAGTTTTAATAAATCTAAAGTATCAAAATCTACAATAACAGTAACTACCACACCATTTACAATAGGAACAGCAGTAATTTGATAACCTTCAATTGGATTTAAGAAAGCAGGATAAGCATTCAAATAATTTTGAATAGAAACAGGACCAAGTTCAGCTCCGACTGTAGCAGTCGCAGTAAACATCTTCGTGAAACCTGTTAATTTTTTATCAAGGAAATGATAATCAATAGTATAAACAGTATCCGTACCATCAGCATTATTTAAAGACGTCAAAGTACACTCTAAAGCCGTTTCTTTAGGGGTTGCGACAACTTCTTTAGAAACTTTTCTCTTCTCAATTTTTGCTGCTTCTTTACTAGCTAAAGAATCTTTCATTTGAAAGGCCATACCAAAAGCAATCAACAAAAAACCTAAAACTGCAAACAAAACTGCTGGTTTTTTACTAGTACGTTTTTCAAAACGAGCTACTTCCTCAAATTCTTTTAAATTTAATACTTGTGTTCTTTGCAAAGCAGCTTTTTCTTTACGACTTAATTTACGATCCATCTCAGCCACCTCTATCTTAATAACATTATAACAAAACAAAATAAAATAGCCAATATTTTTTTATGAAAAAACATGTTTTTCTTCAAAAAAATAATCTAGATTTTCAAACTAGATTATTTTATTCAGACTGCATTTTATTCTTAGCATCCTGTTTTTTTCTTTCTTCTGTATTTAAAATTCTCTTACGAATTCTAATGTGCTGTGGTGTAACCTCTACTAACTCATCAGAGTTAATATAATCTAAAGCATATTCTAAAGAAATTGGTCTTGGTCGTTTTAAAACAACGGTATGATCACTTCCAGCTGCACGAGTATTCGTTAATTGTTTTCCCTTTACAACATTGACAGCTAAATCATTTTCACGATTACATTCTCCAACTACCATTCCCTCATAAACTTCTTCACCCGGTTCAATAAACATGACTCCACGATCTTCCAAGTTTCCAATAGAATAAGCAGTAGCATTTCCATTTTCCATAGAAACCAAAACACCAAATTTTCTTTCTCCAACTTCTACGTTTTCATAAGGCAAAAATTCTTTGAAACTATGATTCATAATTCCATAACCCTTAGTTAAAGTCATAAAATCAGTAGAGAATCCAATAAGTCCACGAGAAGGAATGGTATAAAGTAGACGAACTTGGTTGCCAAAATTCATCATATTTTCCATCTTACCACCACGAAGCCCCAACTGTTCAATCACATTTCCAACAGATTCTTCTGGAACTTCGATTTGTAGTTCTTCGTATGGTTCATATTTAACCCCATCAATTTCTTTGACAATTACTCTAGGTTTAGAGACTTCTAATTCAAAACCTTCTCTTCGCATATTTTCAATTAGTATTCCTAAATGAAGTTCTCCTCTTCCGCTTACCAAGAAAGATTCGTTAGTCTCTGGTTCTACACGTAAAGAAACATCTCTTTGTACTTCACGATTCAATCTTTCCTCAATCTTTCTAGCTGTAACAATCTTACCATCACGCCCAACCATTGGAGAAGAATTGGAACCAAAAGTCATCTGCAAAGTTGGTTCATCAATATGTAATGGTGGCAAAGGTAAAATGTCCTGATTATCACAAATCGTTTCACCAACAGAAATATCACTAAGACCAGCAATTGCCACAATATCCCCAGCTTCAGCCGAATCAATTTCAATACGACTATAACCATAATAACCAAATAATTTTTGAATACGGAATTGTTTTACACTACCATCTAGACGACAACAGCTAACAACTTCGCCTGTTTTAATCTGACCATTATGAACACGTCCGATACCAATTCTTCCTACAAATTCATTGTAATCAAGTAAAGCTGGCTGGAATTGTAAAGGGCTATTCTTATCTCCTGATGGAGCTGGTATTTCTTCAATAATCGCATCTAGTATTTCCCCAAAACCTTCTGTTTGAGTAGATAAATCATCACTAGAAGAACAGGTTCCATTGACAGCAGAAGCATACAAAACCTTAAAATCCAATTGATCTTCATTAGCTCCTAACTCAATAAACAAATCTAACACTTCATCCACTACTTGGCTACATCTAGCACTGGGCTTATCCACTTTATTGATAACGACAATGGGCTTAACACCTGCTTCAAAAGCTTTTTTTAGAACGAATCTGGTCTGAGGCATAGCTCCTTCATAAGCATCTACAACAAGTAAAACCCCATCCACCATATTCATAATTCTCTCAACTTCTCCACCAAAATCGGCATGTCCTGGAGTATCCAAGATATTGATACGAACTCCTTTATAATCCATAGCAGTTGTTTTCGCTAAAATGGTAATTCCTCTTTCTTTTTCCAAAGAATTAGAATCCATTGAAACATCACTTAAATCTTCATTTTCACGAAACATTCCAGAGTGTTTTAAGATTCCATCCACTAACGTTGTCTTTCCATGATCGACGTGCGCAATAATCGCAACATTTCTCTTTTCCACTACTCTCCACCTCTTTTTTTAACGTCCTTGATTATATCACAAAAAAATAAAAAATACTAGATTTTTCTAGCATTTTTATTTATCTTTTACGAAAATAACTTTCATTTACTTCTTTTTGAGAATATCTCTTTCCGACAATTCTCTCATGAGAAAAATCTCCAGTTTGTCGAATATATCGACTCCATTCCTTTACTTTTTTCTCATCAATTTCTTGAATATCATAAATTGTTTTTGGTTTACCATACCAATCCATATGAATAGGAATCCTGCTCTTAGAATCTACTTCTCTATTATATCTAGTAATACTTTGAACAAATTCCAAAATAAAGTATACTTGCGGAAGACTAATTCTAACATTATCAGGAAAACTCACGATTGCTTCATATTCCGTTAAAAATATATGAGCATCTTTATTCTCCATCTCCGTAATTTGCGCATCATTTAAAGAAGAATAAATTTCTTTTTCTACCTCAGAAACCATTCCATAATGAGTTCTCAAATAACCATCCGACTTAGAATAAAAAACAGACTGATAATCCGTGATAACTCCAACACCCTTAAAGGCTTTTCCATTGGCCTTTTTTAAGAGTTCATATGGTGTCAACTTTAAATTCTTGGAATCAATCATATTCTCTCCTTCTTTTCATTAGAATCTAAAGTAATCTCTCCAATCACTTTTAATTCCTGAGGAATGACCCTACTCTCATCAACAATAGTCTTCAAATAATCATATACAGGCTCTAAACTATCGTAAAATAACTCTTTTCCTCGAAGTTCTACTAAAACAGTAGACTTTCCTCTTTCTTTCGAAAAATTAAAAACAAGAGAATTATACTGATTCATAAATTTCCGAAACAAAGAAAGCTGATTTGGAGTAATACTACGTAAAGAGTTCAATTCAAAAATAATATAATTTAAATCTAATTCATTAATCATTCTTACGACAATAAAATATTGTGCAGAAATACTTCTAAGATAAGCCAAAGAATCTTCATCCTTATCTTCCTCCATGATTTCACATAAAGCCTGACTAATAGCATCATAATGAAGTCCTTTTCCATGGTTTTCTGTATAACTCAAAATAACTTGTTGATCGGTAATAATAGCAAAAGCTCCATTGGGTCGATCTTCTTCATTAGGTTTTAAAAACTCCTTCATATCAAAAGCAGGAATCATTTCTTCAACTACACTCATGAGAATACCCTTCTTTCATACTCACTATATCATTGTTTTGCTATCATATCAATACAGACAAAAAGAATTCATTTTCATGAATTCTTGCTAAACATCTAAAACAGCTAGTATAAAAACTCCAATCAAAACTAAAGTAATTGCAACATATTGCCTCTTCGACAATTTTTCATGTAAAAAGACATGAGATAAAAGAAGAGATAAAACACAATAGCTACCTACAATAGGAGCGGCAACTGTAGAGTTTTCTGCCATAGAATAAACATAGAAGAATTGTCCACCTGTTTCAAAAAGAGCTGCCCAAAGTTTTGGTTTTTCCTGAAGAATATGAAAATCTTGCTTCTTCCATCTTAGATAAAAATACGTAACAAATGCATAAAAAGCAAAAGTATATTCATAAGCAATAAGAGCAGAATCTTCAGATACTAGTTCTAACTTATCTAGAAAAACACCATCTAAAAAAGTTCCTAATCCATCCAAAAAACAATACGTTAATGGAAAAAGAATAGTAAGAGTAAAAATCCTAGAAAGAGGATTCTTTTTCTTATACTCTTCTCTTTCTTTTCTACCTTCTTTTAACTCCAACATAGAGATAATAAAAATACCAACAAAAATAAGAAATACAGCAATGTAGAAAGGAAAATCAAATGTTTCCTTAAAGAAAATAAGTAGCAACAAAGCGGTAATCACACCACTAGTATTTTCAACAGGACTGACAATAGATAGCTCTAGATATTTCATTCCTCTATAACTTACAATCATACTAACGATATAACATAAAGAAATAGGTAAATACCGAATAACATCCATCAAATCAACAGAAGAATGATTAAATAAGATAAAAATAGTAGCATGAATTCCCATCACTAGACCAACCATAATTCCTGTCTTTAAATGATGATATTCTCCTTCGCCTTGATTTCCCATTTTATAAAATAAATCCGCAACACCCCAACAAATAAATGTCAGTATGGTATACATAAACCACATAAATTTTTCATCCCTCCGTCTTAAAATTGAATTCGTTTTTCAATATAATCTATCACTTCATCGATTGGCATCGTAATCTGCTCCATCGTATCCCTATCACGGACAGTAACTGTTCCATTAGAAAGAGTTTCATCATCTATCGTAACACACCAAGGTGTTCCGATTGCATCGTTTCTACGATAACGTTTTCCAATACTTCCAGTTTCATCATACATCGCCATAAAATGCTTAGATAATTCTTGATAAATCTCAACTGCTTTTTCACTATGATATTTTTTTACTAAAGGTAAAACACATACTTTATAAGGAGCTAAATATGGAATAAACTTCATCACTTCTCTAGTTTCTCCATTTTCAAGAGTCTCTTCACAATAGCTATTATCTAAAATAGCAAGTACTGCTCGATCACAACCTACAGTAGACTCAACTATATAGGGAATAAACTTTTCATTCGTTTCTGGATCCAAATATTCTTGAGAAACAGTAGAATACTCTTGGTGACGAGAAAGGTCATAATTGGTACGGTTATGCGTTCCGTTAATTTCTCCCCATCCAAAGCAGAAAGAATACTCAATATCGCAAGCTTCTTTTGCATAATGTGCTAATTTTTCATGATCATGATATCTTAATTTTTCTTCAGGTAATCCTAAATCCATAAAATACTTCTTAGCATATTCTTTAAAATATTGATATAGTTGACTATCTTCCCCTTCTTTACAAAAGGTTTGATATTCCATCTGTTCGAATTCAATCGTACGGAATGTAAAATTACCTGGTGTAATCTCATTACGAAAAGCTTTACCAATTTGACCAATACTAAATGGTAATTTGGCTCTCATAGTCCTTTGAACATTCAAAAAATTAACATACTCTCCTTGCGCATTTTCCGGTCTTAAATATACTTTGTTTTTACCATCTTCCACCACTCCTCTATGTGTCTCAAACATTAAGTTAAATTGGCGAATATCAGTATAATCACTCTTACCACATTTTGGACAAGGTACCTTCTTTTCACGAATATAGGCCATCATCTGTTCTTGTGTCATAGCATCTGCATGAGCATTAGGATCAAAATCATCAATTAGATTATCCGCACGATGTCTCATCTTACAGTACTTACAATCAATTAAAGGATCGGAAAAAGAGCCAACATGTCCACTAGCCTCCCAAACTCTAGGATGCATCAAAATAGCAGCATCTACTTCATAAGCATTGCTTCTTTCTTGGATAAATCTCTTTCTCCAACTATCTTTAATAGCATTTTTTAATCTACTCCCTAATGGTCCATAATCCCAAGTATTCGCAAGACCACCATAAATCTCACTACCTTGGAAAATAAATCCATATTGTTTACAATAATTTACTAATTTTTCCATATTTAAATCACTCATATTTTTTCCTCCACTCATAAAAAAACTCCTAGAATCATATAAGGACGAAATATTTCCGCGGTTCCACCTTATTTATTCTAGAAGAATCATCTTTTTTTCTATACTGCTCTTGGTTTTCCACACCAGTCATCGCACTTATGTACCATATTATAATGAGAAATCAACAACTTGTCAATCAAGATCCCGTAGGATAATTAAAAAACGTATTGCCTGCCGGTTGAGCAGAAGCATTAGTATTTCCCACTACCTGTACTCCAATTGGTGCTACAGGTTGAATGGCGGCTGGAGAAACAGGAGCTACTGTCCCAATAGTATCCAAAAACTTTTGCTGAGATGCCTGATTAGTCATAATATTCATAACATCTCCCTGATCATCTGCTTCTCCTCCATGATACCAAACAGAATCCAAATCAACATCATTAGATAATGGCATAGGATCCGGTAAAGGAACATACATAACAGTAGGTACTCTAAAAGCAGAACCAAAAGCGATACAATTACCAGGCTTTAAATTTTTAAGTTGTAAAGATATTTCCTGAGAAACATTTGGTACAATCTCTTTTATATATTTCAAATCCACAGGGTGAATTGTTCTAAATATCAAGAAATTAGAACATTGCGAAACACAAGTATCAGAAAGTTCACTAGGTCTTTGCGTAATGAGAGCTAAAAAGACTCCATATTTTCTTCCTTCCTTGGTAATTCTCTCAAAAATATTATATCCAAATAGATCTACATCATGATCATGTTGAACATAACGATGAGCTTCCTCCATTACAATATGAAAAGCTCTATTAGCACGTTTCTTAGAATGACTCATCTGCAAGAATAGCATTCTAGAAATAATCTTCGCAATAACTTTTGCCATACGATCATCAATATAATTAATGTTAAAATTAACAATTTGAGCAAACATATTTTTCTCTTGATCCCACAATAAAGTATCAATAAATTGTTCTCTTGTAAGATACTTTGGATAATCAAAGTAATGTCGATTATCTCCTGTTACTAAAGAGTGTAGACGTACACTAACAATATTAGCTGTATCATAAACTTTATCACTCTTCAAAATTCCTTCACTAACTAAAGCAAATTCCATTGCCATTTCCAAATCAGAAAGAGAATAAAAACGATTCAATTCCTCTTCTGGAATTTCAATTTCATTCTCAATAATAAAGCTTCGAATAAACTCTACTACCAATTCCATTTCTTGCATCTTACCAGTTTTATCTACAAATAAACACTGTTTCAAAGATCTAGTATATCCTGGCTGTACAATAGGACTATCTAATTTTAAAGTAGGAGTATTAAATTTTGTAAGAACTCCAATTACTTGATCTCGAATTTTAGTAGAATCATTTCCACTTAACAAAATATCTTGTAATGCTCTAGCAATAATATCATTTTTTCTTTTAATAACAAGATCTCCTGTCCCAGTCAAAATAGGAACAAGTTTCAATGTTTTTTCAATAATAGGTAATTGGGCAGGATCCGTTGCATCTAAGAGCAAAGCCAAATCATCAACATCCAATAACCATATAGGAATTCTTAAAATTTCTGCCTCTGGATTAATAATATTAGTTGTATAAGATTTATAACTTAACTGTGGATTCTTCTCATTCAAAGAAGAAAACGCAGCAGAATACTCTCCATAAGCATCAAAGAAAAAGAAAGAGGAATGCACAGGAGGATTTGGAGTACTTAAATACAAATTCTGTAAAATAGAAGCAACCCCACAGCTCTTACCAGAACCGGAATTTCCAATAATACAGAAATGTCCGCTGAAAAAAGAGTGAACAGGAATATTAATTTTATAATTATGATAAATATTACTAATTCCGAAATTAGTATAACCTTGTTCCAAATCCTGTTTACCAAAAAGAAGAGCCAATTCATCTTTACGAATTAAACGAATATTTGACTTAAAAGATGGCTTAATGCTAGCACCAGCAGTAAACTGATTATCTTTAATTTCTCCTACCAAGGTAACTGTCATTCTAGTTTGATTTGTATTAGTAATTTCACCAACTACTTTTCGTTCTGAACCATCTTCAAAAACAACATGTAAGCTTACCAAATTAGGCTGATTATTAATATTAATAGACAGCTTTACAAATACTGTGTTGTCGATGATTTCCTCAATAGTACCGATCATCCAATCACCCTCTATTCTACTAAAGTATATCAAAAAGCAAGAGAAAAAAAAAGTATCTTTATAAAAAAAATAGCTCTTAATAAAAAGCTATCTTTTTTCTATTTAAAGAATTTCTTAAATAAAGTATTTAATCCCTTATTAATCAATTTGTCCGTCGTCTTATTGACTACTTTTCTACCTAATTTGTATTCTAAAGAATTCTTCTTGGCTCTTTCAGCTTCCTTCTTCTTCTTTTCTGCTTCTCTCTCAGCTTCTTTTTTATCTTTTTCTGCTTGTTTAGCTGCTTTCTCAGCTTCTTTCGCTGCTTTTTCTGCTTCCTTTGCTTCTTCTTCTCTCTTGCGAGCCTCTTCTTTGGCTTCTAACTGCTCTTTAATCATTTTATCTAACTCTTCATAAGCAGAATCTCTTTCTACAATTTCCTCATACTTTCCAACTAAGGAAGAAGCATTAATAATCTTATTCCTAGTAATATCATCAATAACGCCCATCTTACTTTGTGGTGGAAGAATAGTAACTCGTTCCACAATTTCTGGTTCTCCCTCTGCATTTTGGAAAGAAACAAGTGCCTCTCCAGTTCCCAAAGTAAGAATTGCTTCCATTGTATTGAACTTAGTATTAGATCGGAAAGCATCTGCAGCTGCCTTTACTGCCTTTTGCTCACTTGGAGTATAAGCTCTTAAAGTATGTTGCACTCTATTTCCAAGTTGCGCCATAACTTCATCTGGAATATCACTTGGACTTTGAGAAATAAAATAAAGTCCTATTCCACGAGAACGAATTAATTTTACTACTTGTGTAATTTGTTTCAAACGGTAACTAGGCATATTGTTAAACAATAGATGCGCCTCATCAAAGAAGAATACCATTTTTGGTTTTTCCAAATCTCCAACCTCAGGCATTTGATGGAACAATTCTGTTAATAACCATAACAAGAAAGAAGCATATAAATCAGGAGAACGGAACAACTCTACTGCATGTAAAATATTAACCACTCCAAGTCCATTAGAATCTACAGAAATAAAATCATGAATGTCTAGCTCTGGTTGACCAAAGAATTTATCGGCTCCTTGATTTTCTAACGTCAATAAACATCTTTGAATAACGCCAATACTTTGAGTAGTAATATTTCCATACTTCGTAATAAAATCATTCTTATTATCTCCAATATATTGAAGCAATAATCTCAAATCCTTAATATCATCTAATTTCCAATCATTATCTTGAGCAATCTTAAATGCAATCGCAAGCATACCTTCCTGTGCTTCTGATAAACCTAACATCATAGATAAAATATCCGGACCAACTGTATCTAAAGAAGTACGAATAGGATGACCATAGTCTCCAAAAATATCCCAAAAGCGAACTGGAAAACTACGATATTCAAAATTCTCTATTTTTAGTTTTGTTAATCTTTTAACAAGACTCTCACTCTCTTCTCCACAAAGAGCAGTACCTGCAATATCTCCTTTAACATCTGCTAAAAAAACGGGAACTCCAGCAGAAGAAAAAGACTCTGCCATCACTTTTAAGGTAATCGTCTTACCAGATCCACTAGCACCAGTAATTAACCCATGACGATTAGCTTTGTCTAATAAAATAGACAACTCTTTATTCTCATTTTTTCCGATTAAAATTTTATTATCAACATACATAAACTTCTCCTTTTCCCTATTGTATCAAAAACTTTTCAAAATGTCTCTAAAATGTATTTCTTAATTCTTCTAATTTTTCTTGAAACTCTAATGGTGGATCACTTGTAAAGAATAGTTCTTTTCCTGTTCTCGGATGCAAAAGGCGAATACTATAGGAATGTAGCATCTGACCAAAATCACTGCATCTTCCTTTTCCATATAATGGATCATTTGAAACAGGATGACCAATATAAGCCATATGAACACGAATTTGATGAGTTCTTCCTGTCTTCAAAGTACATTCTAATAAAGAATGTTTAGCAAATCTTTCTAATACTCTAAAATAAGTAATAGCCTCTTTAGAATTTACATCTGTAACAGCCATTTTTTGACGATCTTTTAAATCTCTTCCAATCGGAGCATCAATTTCTCCCGTATCATGAGAAATCACACCGTCTACAATTGCCAAGTATTTTCTTTCCACATCTTTTGTGGAAATCATCTCAGATAATTTTTCCAAAGTCCATTCATTTTTCGCAACAAGCATCAAACCACTAGTATCTTTATCTAATCTATGAACAATTCCTGGTCTAAATTTATCTCCTGCCAAAGATCCATATCGATAAAGTAATGCATTAACTAAAGTTCCTGTATAATGTCCTGGAGCTGGATGAACAACCATTCCACTGACTTTATTAATAATTAACAAATCATCATCTTCATACACAATATCTAGTGGAATATTCTCAGGCTCTACATGAATCTCATAATTCAGTTCATCATCTATTTCGATAGAGTCATTAAGTTGAACAGGATAAGAAGCATTTATCTTTTTACCATTTACTAGTACCTTTTCCTCTTTAATTAATTTCTGAATCTTACTTCTAGAAACATCTAACTGCTCCGACAAGTAACTATCTATTCTCATTCCTTCCTTATCCTCTACAATCATGGAATCTCCCCCATTCTATAAAAAGGTTCACATATATCACAATTATTGTAAAAGAAAAAAGGAAAAAAGTCTATACAAAGAAAAAAGCCTAACATGTTAGGCTTTTTAATTAATCTTTAATCTCAATGTACTTTTTATCAGATTTCTTCTCTTCAGGATTTACTTTAGGAACTTCTAGATTCAAAATACCATTCTTAAAGCTAGCTTTGATTTCGTTTTCTTTGATATCTTCTCCTACATAGAAACTACGAGTACATTCTCCTGTAAATCTTTCACGACGAACAAATTTTCCTTTATGTTCTTCTTTGTTTTCACTAGAAGTCTTTGCATGAATAGTTAAGTATCCATTCGTAATATCTACTTTAATATCTTCCTTACGATAACCTGGTAAATCAATATCTAGAATATAATTATTATCCGTCTCCTTAATGTCTGTTTTCATTAGATTATTTTTTTCTCCTTTGAAAAAATCATCTCCGAAAAAGTCTTCTCCAAATAAATCAAAATCTCTTCTTGGCATTAACATCATATAAATCAACTTCCTTTCATAATGTGCCCATGAATGGTAGCACAATTTTTAATGACTAATACCATAGTAATTTCTTACTACATCTTAATACTAACACTATTTTTAGCACTTGTCAAGTGAAAGTGCTAATTTTATAAAATTCTTTTACACTACACTCATATTTTATGTACAAATAAAAATATTATACAAAAAAAAAGAAGAATTATTTCTTCTTCTTTGTCGTTGATGTTTTCTTACTTTTACCCGTTTTAGTACTTTTTGTAGACTTCGTATTCTTACTAGACTTACTTTCTTTTTTACTGGACTTTTTCGCAGCAGATTTCTCATCTTTAGTCGATTGAGTTTTAGTAGTTTTTGCTTTGCTTTTTGTCTTTGTAGTAGTAGCTTGATCTACTGTTTGAATAGCCTTATCTAGCATCTTTTTTGTACTTTCATCTTTGATATTTTTCTTAACTTCTTTTAATACTCCTTCTACAGCATCTCCCATTTTCTCTTTCTTTTTCTTGTCCTTTAATACATTTTGTGCTTGTTTAGTAATCGTATCTAAAATACCCATAAGAATTCCTCCTAAAAAAATTATAATAAAAAAAGAATAGATAATCTACTCTTTTCTATACAAATATTGGCTTTCTGTAAAAAGCAGATTCATCTTGATAAGTAACTTCATTAAATAAAACTACTCTTCCTTCTTTCAAAGATTCTGAAACATCAATTAATCTTTGATTACGAGATCCTCTAAATAACAAGCTTAAATCTCTTTCTTCTTCAATAAATCTGCCATCCACTAAGACATCTGTATTTAATAAAAACTCTCTATAAACAGGCTTCTTTTCAGCCATTTTTAAAATTTCTTCAAAAGTGAAACCAGTATATACCCAAATGTTATAGCCTTTTTTTCTACAATAAGCGGCAATCTCCAAACAAGCTTCTGGCTGATACATAGGATCTCCACCACTAAAAGTAATTCCTGATTGATACTCTAATTCATCAATTGCTTCTAAAACATCTGGAATAGGAACGAGTCCTCCTCCTTCAAAATCCCAAGTTTGAGGATTTTGACATCCCTTACAATGATGAGAACATCCTTGTGTCCAAATCACCGTACGAAGACCAGGTCCATCTACAATACTATCACTCTGTAAATCTGCAGCTAAACGAATGTAACCACTGTTATTTTGCTTCATGAGTTACGCGATCGCCAACTTCGGCTTTCTTAGCATTATTAAATCTATCTAGAGTTCCTACTAAATAACCAGTAATTCTTCTGATTCTATCGAATCCAACTCCTTCTCCAACAACTTTTGTTCTTTTTTTATTTTCTTCCATTTTACACACCTCTTTCTATATTTTTAACGACCACATTCACAGTCATAACAATTTACTTTTTCCATTTCAACGCCTTCCCCTTCATGACGTCCACATCTTGGACAAACATCCTTGATAACTCCAACATATCCACAAACAGGATCACGATCTACTGGATGGTTAATAGCTCCATAACCGATATCATTATCATGCATAATACGAACAACAGACTCGAAAGCATCCACATTATTTACCGTGTCGCCATCAAGTTCTACATAAGATATATGTCCTGCATTCGTATATTTATGATATTTTCCTTCCACTTCCATTTTATGTTTTGCAGTTGTCTTATAATAAACTGGTACATGGAAAGAATTAGTATAATAATCTCTATCTGTAATTCCTTTTAATTTTCCATAAATAGAACGATCAATCGCAACAAATCTTCCAGATAAACCTTCAGCTGGTGTAGCTAAACAAGTAAAGTTTAAATTATACTCTTCTGTATATTGATCGCATCTTTCTCTCATATGTTTAACAATTTCAAGTCCTAATTTTTGAGCCTTTTCACTTTCTCCATGATGTTCTCCAATTAAAGCCTTCAAAGTTTCAGCAAGGCCAATAAATCCAATAGACAATGTTCCATGCTTTAAAACTGTACGAAGTTTTGCATGATCATCTAATTTTTCACTATTTAGCCAAACATGAGAACCTAGTAAGAATTTAAAATTTGCTTTGGATTTAGAACATTGACATTCAAATCTTTGAAGCAATTGTCCTTTTACCAAATCCATTACTTCATCTAATTCTTGATAGAAGCCTTTCATATCAGCTTTTTCTCTCTCTCCTAAAGCAATTCCATGCTTAAGTCCAATTCTTGGTAAGTTAATTGATGTAAAACTTAAATTACCTCTTCCTGGAGTAACAGATGGCCCACAAACATTTGCAAGAACTCTTGTTCTACATCCCATATAACCTACTTCTGTATTAAAATCACCTGGAACTAAGAAAGGCTTATTAAAGCTAGAATCTAGGAAAGAGAAATTAGGGAATAATCTCTTCGCAGAAACACGGCAAGCAAGTCTAAATAAATCATAACTAGGATCTTCCTTATTGTAGTTAATTCCTTCTTTTACTTTGAAGATAGAAATTGGGAAAATAGGAGTTTCTCCATGTCCTAATCCTTCTTCCGTTGCAAGTAAATAATTCTTAATTACCATACGTCCTTCTGGAGAAACATCTGTTCCAAAGTTAACAGAACTAAATGGAACTTGTGCCCCAGCTCTAGAATGCATGGTATTCAAATTATGAATAAAAGCCTCCATTGCTTGGAAAGTACTTCTATCCGTTTTTTGGAAAGCATTTTCATAAGCAACTTTTACAATTTCTTCTACTTTCTTGCTTTGAGTAAATTCTTGAAAATCATTCATATCAAATTCGATACTAGATAATTTATCTACTGTCTCAATCATTCTATCAAAATTAACTAATTCACGAATTTCTTCAAAATCTAACAATTCTAATAATTCTTGTTTAAATTCTTTCTTAAATGTTTTTAAAACACCTGGAGCCATATAATAATCAAATGCTGGAATACTTTGTCCACCGTGCTGCTCATTCTGATTAGATTGAATGGCAATTGCAGCAAGAGCAGAATAAGAAGAAATAGAATTTGGAGTTCTCAAATATCCATGTCCTGTAGAAAATCCATTCTTAAACAACTTATTCAAATCAATCTGTGTACAAGTAGTAGTACCCATAGCCCAGAAATCCAAATCATGAATATGAATCATTCCTTCATCGTGAGCTCTAGCATACTTTGCATCCATCAAATAAGCCTTGGCAAATTCCTTAGAAACAGTAGATCCAAAATGAAGCATAGTCCCCATTGGACCATCCCCATCTACATTAGCATTTTCTCTTTTCGTATTTTCTTCTGCAGCACTCTTAAGACCTAAAGACTCAATAGCTTTTACAAACTTATGCTGTTGCTTTTCAACAAAAGCTTCACGAGAAGCACTTCTTCTTTCACGATATCCTTTAAAAGACTCATAAACATCATCATACTTCATCTTTTTAAGAACTTCTTCAATAACGTCAGAAACATCTTCTACACCAATCGTCTTACGATCTTTATATTCTTTCTCTATATAATCTAGTACTTTTTCTTTTACTTTATTAACATTTTTCTCATCATAATCTTCATAAACGCTATCAAAACCTTTTTTTACAGCGATAGCAACTTTCGTAGGATTGAAGGCAACTCTTTGACCACTTCTCTTCACTACGGTAATATCATTAAAAAACTCTCTATCCATATTTATTCACCTTTCTTTTTATTTTTTCGACCTAAGATAATCTTACTTTAGGTCTATTTTTTTGTAAATATTTTTTATAGAAAAAAATACTTTTTTAGATAAATTTTACATCTCTACTTTTTTAAAAAGTATTAAAAAAAACATTTTACCTATATTTACCAACAACCTTCCGATTTTGTTCGATTTACAGAGTCTTATTTTATAGAAAATGTAAAAATGTAAAGGACTATATTCCTTTATATTTCAACAAATAATAAGCAAAACATTCAAAAATAAAAGATAGAAAGTGCAAATATTAATTTCACAAAAAAAAGAGAAGATTTCTTCTCTTATAAAAACAATCTAATAAGTAAGTTCCTATTTTTTATTTTTTCCTATTGCAAGAAAAAATAAATTTAAGGTAAAAAAAGACAAAGAGTAAATAGGAAACTACTCTAACCTATATTATTATATATCTATTTTAAAAAAATGAATATACAAACTATCAATTTAGACAAAATTTGACATTAATCTTTTGGACGAAAAAGCATAGTGAAAAGAAAAGAAAAAACAATAGCAGTAGTAATACCCGTTGCGGTTAAATCAAACATTCCCATAAAAATCCCCATTAGTCCATTTGTTTCTGCTTTTTTCAGTGCCGCATGAACTAAAGAATGGCCAAAACTAGTAATAGGAAGTTGAGCTCCTCCTCCAACGATTTCAATAATTTTATCGTAAATATCAAAAGAATCTAAAAAAGCTCCTAAAACAACTAAAAGAGAAGTAATATGACCAGGTGTTAACTTAGTATGATCTAAGATAATTTGAGAAATCATACAAATTGCTCCACAAAAAAGAAAAGAATTTAGAAGAAGCATTAAACCACCTCCAAACTAATAGCATGACAGATAGAATCAATATTCTCTTTTTGATATAGCATCATAGGAGAGAACAAAGCACCTGTAGCTAAAAAAAGAACTCTTTTATATTTTCCCTTTTTTAACTGTTCATACAAATAAGAATAAAGAACTAAAGCACTACATACAGGTCCACTTCCTCCCGCATGAATATCTTTTTGTTTTTCTAAATCATATAGCATAACTCCACAATCATTATAGTTATCATTTAAATCCATATGATAAACAGAAGACATATACTCCTTTACAATCTCTTTTCCATAAACTCCCAAATCACCTGTAACAATCAAATCATAATCTTTAGGCACTCTACCAGTTTCTTCAAAATGAGTTTTCAAAGTATCAATAGCCGCTGGTGCCATGACTCTTCCCATATCATTAGGATCATTCTGATTATAATCAATAATCTTCCCTAAAGTAGCGCATTCTAAACGAACCTTTGTCTTTTGATTCGTCAAAAAACAGCAAGCGGCACCTGTCGCTGTAAAAGTACTACTATTCGGCCTTGGAGCTCCATATTCTATTGGATAACGGAATTGCCTTTCACTAGTCAAATTATGAGAAGAGACAAAACAAAGTGCACTCTCCACTTGCCTATTCTCAATAAAATTAGCCGCAATCAGCATCCCTAAAGCACTACTACTACAAGCACCATAAATCCCAATAAAACCTTTCCCAACTCCTGCACTTCCATAGGTAGATGCAACAATCTGATTCAATAAATCACCACCAATAACTAAATCTACTTCCTTCTTTCCTACTTTTTTTAAAATCATAGAAAGAGCTTCTCTAACTAGCTTAATCTCACCTTTTTCAAAAGAATCTTCTCCAAAATAAAAATCATCATAGACCTTATCAAAATACCGTCTGAAAGGTCCCTTTTTCTCATAAGGACCACAAATTGTAACCGTATCTCCCAAATAAACATTTTTATAAGAAAAAGTCATCCTATCACCCCAATCAAATAACGAATCGTACCAAAGAACCAAGCGGATAAAACACCATATAAAATGACACTACCTGCCAATTTAAACATATTAGAACCAATTCCATAAATAGGTCCCTCCGTACGATAATCCAAACTGCTACTTGTCATAGAATGAGCAAAACCAGTAATAGGAATAATAAGACCACATTTGAATTTTGCCACCCACTGGTCAAAGAAACCAAGCGCCGTAAATAAACTAGCAAAAAAAATAAAGAAAACAATCATATAAGTAGCAGAAATCATACGACTAAGTTCAAATTTCCACATCAAAACCTCAATGATACCTTCCGCTAAAAAGCCAAGAAAACCTCCACTAAAAAAGGCTATCAAAGCATTTTGAAACTTTTTCTCAGGAGCTTTATGAGAATTCGCTATCTTTTCATATTTTAAATCTCGCATATTCTTCACCAATAATAACTTGTCCAAAACAAAAAAAATCATACAAAAAGTTAAAAACTATAATCTAGTCTTTAACTTCTGTAAGATTTTAGCTTCATTTCTAGATACTTGTACCTGACTCATTCCCAAAGATTTAGAAGTCTCCATCTGAGTCATATCTTGATAGTACCTATTATAAATCAATTTTTTCTCCTCTATAGGCAATTTATCTAATTCATTTCTAAGGTCAAGAATATCTGCCCTAGTATCTAAAGAATCATCAGAAGATATTTTATCATATACATCATCTAAAGAATCTACCTCCTCTGTAGCAAGCAATGCCTCTTCAATCAAAGCTTCATCTACTTCCAAAAATAAAGATATCTCTAAATTGGTAGGTTCTCTTCCTAGTTTTTGAATCATCGCTTCTTTTGTCTTTAGAATTTTTTTATTTAATTCAATAAAATCCCTACCAACTTTTAAACAACTATTTTCCCGTATATATTTATTCACCTCTCCTATGATGTAATAATAAGCAAAAGTAGAAAACTTAGTATCATAACATTCCTTATAATGCTTATAAGCCTCTACCAATCCCATCATACCTACTTGATACAAATCATTCTTATCAAATCGACTAGGATATTTATAAATAATACGATATACCAAACCCTCATAATCTAAGAGTTTGTCCATATTCCTCCTTTCCATAATAAGAATAAAATGAAAAGAAAAAACAATCCACTAGTTCGACAAAAGAAGAAAAAAAATGTAATCGACAAAAAAAGAAAGCTTTTGTTTCATATAATTTTTAATATATGCCATCCACAACACAATGAAATAAGGTACCTATAATCATAATGTGATGACATTTGATAAAAAATTGAAAAGAAGAGAAACTAGAATAATAATTTATAAAAGTTTATTAAAATCAAAAAAAGCAGTCAATGCGTCATGCATTGACTGTTCTGATTATTTGTATCTACATTTTCTTTTTATTACATTAATGTTATCCAATACGGAAAAGTGGAGACACTCCAAATGTTTCAGAAGCACCATCACTATCCAAACCACTTCCAGTGTTAGATACATATAAGAATTTATTATTCCAATTAGTAGAACCATCTCTCTGCCACCACGAAGTTGCACTATCATTATATTTCTTAATTCTACTACCACTGACATAATAGTCTAATCTTCTCGTGATATCTGTTTTTAGGGTATCATAAACAAGATCTGCACCATACATTTCTACATACGATATTAAATATAACTTATCGGTAGAATAATATACTCCTCCTCTATCTTCTTCATTTGCTGCTTTCTCATATCCTGATGCAATTTTAGTACTAATTATTACTGCTTTTAAATCTTCTGGAAGGGCATTGTATATTGTTCCATTTACATATGTTCTCATTGCAGATGAATTCCATCCTCCTATACTGGTATTAGTTGAATTCATATAATTCTTACTAATAATATCCGCAAATTCTAATACAAATCCACAAGCAGACTTAGAAAAAGTAGAATCTGAGCATTCACTTGGAGTTGATTTATTCGCAATCCTTAATGTATGAGTGCCTAAGGTTCCCATATCGATTTCTCTTGTATCACCCACATTATACGTGTCTGTTTGATCCAATTGAATTAGTTTAACAATAGTGTCCCATGAATCGTCTTCAAAAGAAACTGATTCTGGAATTCCTAATCGAAATGCTGGAGATACTCCATAACTAACATTTGCAGCAAATGAACCGGCATTACTATGATTCGAGCCAGCATTATATGTTGCCCAAAAGAAGCCAATCGCCCCTCTTGCAATTGGTGAGCGAAGCCACCATCTACCACCCGTTTCTGCAATTTTATTTACTACTCCTGTATTATTATCTTTTGTTACTGACAAATTTGCATAATAATCTAATTGCCTTGTATAATCTGTCGTTACTGTATCTGAACTACTATATGCTTGTCCATATATTTCTGCTGTCGACAAGAAATATAGCTTATCAGTTGATACATAATTCGTTTGAACTGCAGCATTTGTTTCATAACCAGAAACAACTATAGTATCAATTATTACATTCCTTAATGCTGATGGTAATGCATTATAAATAACATTATTTACATATGTTCTCATATCACTTGCTGGCCATCCTCCATATGCACTTCCACTGCTATTCATAACATGTGTAGTAATAATGTCAGTGAACTCTAATACAAAGCCACAGGCTGTTCTCGAATAGCCATCTGTTGAACAATCAGATGTCGTTGTCTTATTAGCAAGTCGTAAAGTATGAATTCCAAATGCACCCATATCTACTTTCTTTGTATCTCCCACATTATATAGACTTGTATCTCCCGATATTACGTTATCTGATATTGTTTCCCATGTATCATCTCCAAATGCCGTGTGATTATTAAATGAACTTAAGCGGAATGCTGGCGATACTCCATATGCTGTTGTTGCAGATGCTGTTCCTTTATTTCCTGTATTAGTAATATATACATAATATGTTGCATTGCTAGAACGTGCTGATCGAAGTCGCCATGCAGTATTTGTTGTTCCATTTTGCTTGATTGCTCCTGAATAATTAGATGCTGTTACTCCTATATCCCTATAGTAATCTAATTGTCTTGTATATGACGTAGTAACAGTATCTAAATCATAATTCTCACCATAAATTTCTACGGATGATAAAAGATATAGTTTATCAGTAGTTGTCCAATTTGATTCTCCGCTGGTTGATCCATGTCCTGAAATTACAGTGGTATCAATAATCGCGCTTTTTAATACAGTTGGCAAAGCATTATAAATATCTGTATTTACATAAGTTCTCATCGTTGTATCTGGCCATCCACCTACATTAGTAGCACTAGAATGCATTGCTCTAGTTCCAATTAGATCAGCAAATTCTAATACAAATCCACACGATGTTTGAGATATATTTTGTCTATAGCAATCGCTTGGTTTAGACATATTAGCAATTCTTAGTATATGTGTTCCTAAAGATCCTAAATCTACTTCCTTAGTATCTCCTACATGATAATAATCCGTATTATCATTTTGTACATTTTCAACAATAGTTTCCCAAGAATCCGTTTCAAATGACGGATTAACTATTCCTATCTTAAATGCTGGAGATACTCCGTAAGCTGTTGTTGCTGAAGCATTAGCTCTATTTCCCGAAGCATTAATATAATCATAATATGTTGTGTTATTTGATCTTGGTGACCTAAGTCTCCATGCAGTATTTGTTGTCCCATTTTTCTTAATGGCTCCAGAATAATTAGATGCTGTTACACCAATTTGAGAATAGTAATCCAATTGGCGTGTTTGAGTTGTAGTCAAAGAATCATAAGTATAATCTTCTCCATAAACTTCTACCATAGATAGTAAGTATAACTTATCCTGTGTTGTAAAATTCGTTTCACCACTTGTTGATCCATGCCCTGAAATTACTTTCGTTGACATAATTCCATTTCTTAATGCTTCTGGTAGAGCATTGTAAATATCTGTATTTACATAAGTTCGCATTGTGGTTCCTGGCCATCCACCCTTATTAGTAGAACTAGAATGCATTGCCCTTGTTCCAATCAAATCTGCAAATTCTAATACAAATCCGCATGCTGTTTGCGAATAGTTATTTCCAAAGCATTCATCCGGAGTTGATTTATTGGCAATTCTCAATGTATGAGTTCCAAGAGTTCCTAAATCAACTTCTTTTTCATCACCTACATAATAACCATCTGTATTCCCAGACTGTACATTTGAAACTATTGCTTCCCAGGAATCTGTTGCAAAAGATGATCCTAATCGGAAAGCAGGAGATTCTCCAAGTGGAGTAGCCGAGAAAGCATTATAACTTCCCCAATTACCATTATTGTCTATATACATGAAATGTTCATTCAAAGCAGAGATAGGTGAACGCAGCCACCAGTAAACAGATTGATCCTTTATTGCACCAGAATAATTACTGCTTGTTACTCCAATTTTAGAGTAATAATCTAGTTGCCTTGTTTGAGCTGTTGTTACTGTATCGTATGTATAATTACTTCCATATACTTCTACATAGGATAGTAAATAAAGCTTATCTATAGATGTATAATTACTAGATTGTCCATCTTCATAACCGGATACTACTGTTGTATCTATTATTGCATTCTTTATCACATCAGGTAAAGAATTGATAATACTTGTTGTGGATGCAGTACTGTTTAGATGGTTTCTCATTAAACTCGCTGGCCATCCGCCTTCGCTAGTATTAGTACCATTCATGTTGTATCTTTCAACAAGATTAGTAAACTCTAGAACAAAACCACAAGCTGTTTGTGAAAATCCTGGTGTACTACATTCTGATGGAGTAGAATTATTCGCTACTCTTACATTTTTTGTACCAATTGAATTTCCTAAATCTATTGATTTTGTACATCCAACTGGGTATCTACTTGTATTTCCTGTTTGGACATTGTATACAATTGTTTCCCAAGAATCATCGGTGAATGATGAGCAGAGTGCTTCATATTGTGCATACAAAGTTTTATTTGTTGTTACAGCCCAGGCACTCGTTTCCGTATATTCACTTACCGCTGTTCCTGTGAAGGTTCCATCTGCATTTAATACTTTATCTCCTCCAGTTGCTAAAGTATACCAGCCAGTGAGCTCAGAGCCTGTTGCTGGAACAGCTGTTGGAATGGTTCCAGCCGTTTCATTTCTGATTCCTGTGTAAACTCCAGTAGCACCTGTCTTCGTATAGACTGTTCCGCCACCCGTTCCTCCATTTGTTGTCGCATCAAATGTTAACGTTGCATTATTAATGGTCATTTCGGTGTCGGATGCTGTTGCACTGGTTACTGTTTCTGATGTGTTCGTTCCATCACTTGCATATACTCGGCATGAGTACCATCTTTGGCCAACATACTCTGTTGCACTGATGGATTTCGTTGCTGTTGACGAAGCAGTCGTCCAGTTTCCTGGAGTTTCTCCATCACTTTCTGCATATCCAAATGAATAGTATTTTGTTACTCCACTTGCATACGTCGTTGTGGTTGCACAGGTTAATGTCGTTGAACTTGCTCCATAAATCTTGGTTGCTCCTCCACTGATTGTTGGTGTTGCCGGATCATTAATCGTACATTTTGCATATAATGTTGCACTTCCTGTTGTCGTAGATGGGGTATAGCTTCCTTCACTTGAATAAGCGATAGATCCAGTTGAGCTCGTTGCATATCCACACGTATATCCTGTTTTTTCAATTTTTGGTAAAGCAACTGCGACTGCTGTCCAGTTTGCGGTTAGTGTTACTGTTCCTGTTGTATTCCTTAAATTCTTAAAGTATGTTGTTGCATAACTTGCTCCTACACTTGTTGTTCCATTCCATGAGGTTGTTGGATTACTCGTTGATCCATATACTGCCGTTGAAGTATTTAAATCACTTGCTGTCCATCCGGCAAATGTTTGTGCACTACTTGCTTCTGTTACTGCATTTCCTCCAAGTGTAATATTTGCTCCTTGACTATTTCCATCAATAGTTACAGTAAATGTCTTACTTGGTTTACTTACTTCTACATTACTTCCATATGTTCCACTTGTTGGTCCATTCGTTCCTTTTACTCCACCGTTCATTGTATATCCAACTGTATAAGTAATTCCACTATATTGTGCATATAAGGTCTTATTCGTTGTTGCGGCCCATGCACTCGCTGTTGTATATCCTGATACTGCTGTTCCAGTAAAGCTTCCATCTGCATTTAAGACTTTACTTTCTCCACTTGCTTGATTGTACCATCCATTCATCGTATATCCATTTGCTGGTGTTGCACTTGGAATGCTTCCGGCTGTTGCGTTTCTGATTCCTGTGTAAACTCCTGTTGCTCCTGTCTTTGTATAGACTGTTCCGCCTCCGGTTCCGCCATTTGTTGTTGCATCAAACGTTAACGTTGCATTATTAATCGTCATTGCTGTATCTGCTGTTGTTGCACTTACCACAGTTGATGATGTAGAAGTTCCGTCACTTGCGTATACTCGACAGCTATACCATCTCTGTCCTACATAGGCTGTGGCACTGATTGATAGAGTTGCAGTTGTTGAAGCTGTTGTCCAGGTACTACTTCCTGGTGTTCCTCCATCACTCGTTGCATATCCAAACGAATAATATAAATTTGTTCCACTTGCATATGTCGTTGTTGTTGCACAAGTTAGGGTCGTTGCACTTGCTCCATAGATTTTCGTTGCTCCTCCAGTTATTGTTGGCGTTGCTGGATTATTAATTGTGTACTGTGCATATAAGGTCTTGTTCGTCGTTGCAGCCCATGCACTCGCTGTGGTATATCCAGATACTGCTGTTCCGGTAAATGTTCCATCAGCATTTAATACTTTATTTCCTCCGCTTGATGCATCGTACCATCCGGCTAGTGTATATCCTGTTGGTGCCGTAGCTGTTGGTATCGTTCCGGCTGTTGTATTTCTAATTCCTGTATATACTCCCGTTGCATTCTTTCTTGTATATACTGTTCCGCCTCCGGTTCCTCCGTTTGTTGTCGCATCAAATGTTAAGGTTGCGTTATTTAATCTCATTAAGGTGTCTGCACTCGTTAAGCTTGTAACTGTTCCAGATGTTGTTGTTCCGTCCCCAGCATATACTCGACATGAGTAATATCTATCTCCTGTATAAGCTGTTGCACTGATAGATAAGGTTGCTGTTGTTGATGCGGTTGTCCAGGTACTACTTCCTGGTGTTCCTCCATCACTTGTTGCATATCCAAATGAATAATAAATACTCGTTCCACTTGCATATGTTGAGGTCGTTGCACAAGTTAGTGTTGTTGCACTTACTCCATAGATCTTTGTTGTTCCTCCACTGATTGTTGGTGTGGCTGGATTATTGATTGTATATTGTGCATATAAAGTCTTATCTGCTGTTGCAGCCCATGCACTCGCTGTTGTGTAGCCTGAAACTGCCGTTCCAGTAAAGCTTCCATCAGCATTTAATACTTTGTTTCCACTACTTGCGGCATCATACCATCCTGTTAACGTCCATCCTGTTTTTGTTGCAGTTGGAATGGTTGTTGTCGTTGTATTTCTTATTCCTGAGTATACTACTGATACTCCGTTCTTAGTATAAACGTCTCCTCCTCCAGTTCCTCCATTTGTTGTTGCGTTAAACGTTAGTTTTGCATTGTTTACTGTTACTAATGTGTCTGCTGTTGTTAAGCTTGTACTCGTTGCGGATGTGTTCGTTCCATCACTTGCGTATACTCGGCATGAGTACCATCTTTGTCCTACATAATTCGTCGCAACAGAATAGGTTGCACTCGTTTGATCACTACCCCAGTTTCCTGGTGTTCCGCCATCACTTGTTGCATATCCAAAGGAATAATATTTCGTTGTTCCACTTGCATACGTTGCACTTGATGTACAAGTTAGGGTTGTTGCACTTGCTCCATATACTTTTGTTGCCCCACCTGAAATTGTTGGCGTTCCTGGATCTGTTATTGTACATCTTGCATATAATGTCGTACTTCCTTCTGTTGTTGATGGAGTGTAACTTGCTTCACTTGCGTAAGCGATACTTCCTCCTGCACTTGTTGCAAATCCACAGGTGTATCCTGTCTTCTCTATCTTTGGTAAGACTACATCTACTGCCGTCCAGTTCGCTACCATGGTCACTGTTCCACTTTCTACTAGATTTCTGAAGTAAGTGTTAGTTGTAGATCCGCCTGTCCATGATGCTGTTGGGTTAGCACTTGTTCCACTCTTCGCATTGCTTCCTAAAGTTGTACTCGTCCATCCACTAAATGTTTGTGCACTACTTGCACTTGTTACATTGTTTCCACCTGACGTAATCGTTGCTCCCTGACTATTCGCATCAATATTGACTGTGAATGTCTTTCCAGGATTAGCTATTACTACATCGCTATCATACGTTCCTGAAGTTACACTTGGTGCTGTTCCTCCGTTCATCGTATAGTTAATTGTATAGTTATTTGGACTAAATTGAGCATACAAAACGTTTGATGTATCGTTATTTCCTGTTGCGGTTCTTAACCAGTTCTTAGAAGCATCTGTCCAACTTGATACACTTGCTTGTACTACTTTTGATGAATTAATTACTAATGTTCCTCCACTTGCTGCTGTATACCATCCATTAAACGTATATCCTGTCTTCGTTGCGACTGGTATCGTTCCATTTGTTGTATTGCTTCTTCCTGTATAAATATTCGTTGCTCCATATGGTACATATAGGTTCGCTGTTCCAGTTGTTCCCCCATTTGTTGCAGCATCAAAGTACAATCTTGCATTGACTAATGACATCGTTGTGGTTGTAGTTGCTGCTACTGTACTTGAAGTTGAGGTTCCGTCCCCAGCATATACTCGACATGTATAATATCTCGTTCCTCTAAATTCTGCTTTTGGTACAGAGTATGTTGCCGTTGTTGATGGACTTCCTAACCATGTTACCGTTCCATTATTGAAATTCGTTGTTGATGTCGCATATCCAAATTCATAATAGATACTTGTTCCACTTGCATATGTCGTTGTTGTGGCACAGGTTAGAGTTGTTGCTTGATAGTTATAAATCTTCGTTGTTCCGCCACTGATCGTTGGTGTTGCTGGTGCTCCAATTGTGTATTGTGCATATAAAGTCTTGTTTGTTGTTGCTGCCCATGCACTTGCACTCGTATATCCTGATACTGCTGTTCCGGTAAAACTTCCGTCTGCATTTAGTACTTTGTTTCCTCCACTTGCTGCATCATACCAGCCAGCTAGTGTCCATCCACTCTTAGTTGCTGTTGGTATCGTTCCTGTCGTCGTTCCTCTTATCGTTGTATATACTACTGTTGCATCTTTCTTGGTATATACGTCTCCTCCTCCGGTTCCTCCATTCGTCGTTGCATTAAACGTTAATTTTGCGTTATTAATCGTCATTTCTGTATCAGATGCTGCTGCACTGGTTACTGTACTTGACGTTGTTGTTCCGTCACTTGCATATACTCGGCATGAGTACCATCTCTGTCCTACATATGCCGTTGCACTAATAGATGTCGTTGCCGTTGTTGATGGTGTTGTCCATGTCGTGCTTCCTGGTGTTCCTCCATTACTTGTTGCATATCCAAATGAATAATAAATATTTGTGCCAGTTGCATAGGTTGTTGTCGTTGCACATGTTAAGGTTGTTGCACTTGCTCCATAAATCTTGGTTGCTCCTCCACTGATTGTTGGTGTTGCTGGATTGTTAATACTGAATTGTGCATACAAAACGTTAGATGTGTTATTGTCTCCATTTGCTGTTCTTAACCAGTTCTTAGAAGCATCTGTCCATCCTGATACACTCGCTTGTACAACTCCTGATGCATTGATTACTTGGCTTCCTCCACTTGCGGCTGTATACCATCCATTAAATGTCCATCCACTCTTACTTGCTGTTGGTATCGTTCCGGCTGTTGTATTCGTTCTTCCTGTATAAATATTCGTCTGTCCATATGGTACATATAGGTTTGCTGTTCCAACCGTTCCACCATTTGTTGCTGCATCAAAATATAATCTTGCATTTACTAGTGACATCGTTGTCGTTGTGGTTGCTGCGACCGTTGATGAAGTACTTGTTCCATCCCCAGCATATACTCGACATGTATAATATCTCGCTCCTCTATATAAAGCTTTCGTTACAGAATAGGTTGCGGTTGTTGATGCACTTCCTAACCATGTTACGCTTCCACCACTTGTTGTTGAATATCCAAATTCATAATAGATACTTGTTCCACTTGCATAACTCGTTGTCGTTGCACAGGTTAATGTCGTATCTTGATAATTGTAAATCTTGGTTGCTCCACCACTTATCGTTGGTGTTGCTGGATTACCAATACTAAACTGAGCATATAAAACGTTTGATGTATCATTATTTCCATTTGCCGTCCTTAACCAGTTCTTAGATGCATCTGTCCATCCTGATACACTTGCTTGTACAACTCCTGATGCATTGACTACTTGGCTTCCTCCGCTTGCTGCTGTGTACCATCCATTAAATGTCCATCCACTCTTACTTGCTGTTGGTATCGTTCCGGCTGTTGTATTCGTTCTTCCTGTATAAACATTTGTCTGGCCATATGGTACATATAGGTTTGCTGTTGCTGTCGTTCCTCCATTTGTTGCGGCATCAAAATATAATCTTGCGTTTACTAAACTCATCGTTGTTGTGGTGGTTCCTGCTACTGTTCCTGATGTATTTGTTCCATCACTTGCATATACTCGACATGTATAATATCTAGTCGTTCTAAATGCTGTCTTTCCTATTGTAAGAGTCGCCGTTGTTGATGCATTTCCTAACCATGTTATGGTTCCGTTATTGAAGTTTGTCGTTGATGTTGCATATCCAAATTCATAATATTTACTCGTTCCTGATGCATAGCTCGTTGAACTTGCACACGTTAAGGTTGTATCTTGATAGTTATAAATCTTTGTTGCTCCTCCTGTTATCGTTGGTGTTGCTGGATTGTTAATACTAAATTGTGCATACAAGGTCTTATCGGCTGTTGCGGCCCACGCTGTAGCTGTTGTGTATTCTGATACTGCTGTTCCGGTAAACGTTCCATCACTATTTAATACTTTGTTTCCTCCACTTGCTGCATCATACCATCCATTAAATGTCCATCCACTCTTCGTTGCAGTTGGAATACTTCCTGCTGTTGTATTTTGAATTCCTGTATAGACTCCTGTTGCTCCATTCTTAGTATAGACTGTTCCGCCTCCGCTTCCACCATTACTTGATACATTAAATGTTAACTTCGCATTATTTACTTTTACTAATGCATCTCCACTCGCGGCACTCGTTACGGTTGATGTGGTATTCGTTCCATCACTTGCGTATACTCGGCAGCTATAATATCTATCTCCTACATAGTTCGTTGCTACGGAATAGGTTGCACTTGTCTGATCAGCACTCCAGTTTCCTGGCGTTTCTCCATCACTTGTTGCATATCCAAATGCATAATACTTCGTTGTTCCTTCTGCATAGGTTGCAGTTGATGTACATGTCAAGGTTGCGGCACTTGCTCCATAGATCTTCGTCGTTGCTCCTGAAATTGTTGGTGCTTCTGGTGCATTCATCGTACATTTTGCATATAGTGTCGTACTTCCTGATGTTGTAGATGGTGTATAACTTCCTTCACTTGCATAAGTTATACTTCCTCCTGCACTCGTTGCATATCCACATGTAGATCCTAGTTTCTCTATCTTTGGTAAGGTTACGGCTACTGCTGTCCAGTTCGCTACTAAAGTTACCGTTCCTGTTTCGCTTCTTAAGTTCTTGAAGTATGTCGTATCATAGCTTGCTCCTACTTTTGTTGTTCCGTTCCATGCTGTTGTTGGATTGGCTGCTGATCCATACTTCGCTGTTGATGTATTTAAATTAGATGCTGTCCATCCTGCAAACGTTTGTGCACTGCTTGCTGATGTTACTGCACTTCCTCCACTTGTAATACTTGCTCCCTGACTATTCGCATCAATATTTACTACAAATGTCTTACTTGGTTTTGCGATTGCTACATCAGCATCATACGTCCCTGAAGTCACACTTGGTGCTGTTCCTCCATTCATCGTATATCCAATTGTATAAGAAATAGCTCCAAACTGTGCATATAAAACGTTTGATGTATTATTATCTCCTGTTGCTGTTCTTAACCATTGTTTTGAAGAGTTTGTCCAACTTGATACACTTGCTTGTACTACTCCGGATGCATTAATTACTTGGCTTCCGCCCGTTGCTGCTGTGTACCATCCATTAAATGCATATCCTGTTTTCGTTGCACTTGGGATTGTTCCGGCTGTTGTATTCGTTCTTCCTGTATATATATTCGTTTGTCCATATGGTACATATAGGTTTGCTGTTCCTACTGTTCCTCCATTTGTTGCGGCATCAAAATATAATCTTGCGTTTACTAAACTCATCGTTGTTGTGGTGGTTCCTGCTACTGTTCCTGATGTATTTGTTCCATCACTTGCATATACTCGACATGTATAATATCTCGTTCCTCTAAATTCTGCTTTTGGTACAGAGTATGTTGCGGTTGTTGATGCACTTCCTAGCCATGTTACCGTTCCATTATTGAAGTTCGTTGTGGATGTTGCATATCCAAATTCATAATATTTGCTTGTTCCACTGGCATACG